>CAIPBN010000720.1 GCA_903863315.1 uncultured Verrucomicrobiota bacterium
CACGAGCAATGCCGGCATCCAATGCGCCTGGACCGCGCCGAGCGAGGTGATGATCTCGGAGAGCAGCGTGACATCGGCGGGCTTCGCCTCCTCGACCTTAACGCTGGCGACGGTCTGGAGGAGCGTTTCACCCCATTGCCAGGGGACGCTGCCAGCCGTCCATGCGAAATCGCCCGGACGCGCCGCCGCCAGTTGGATGGACTTGATGGCCGCGTTCGTGTCCTTCCTCTCCGTGAGCAGCAAGTTACCACGCAGCAACTGAATGCCGCCCTGCTGCGGCCCACGGGTCGGGCGGGCCAGATACGCGTCCAGCAACGGCAGCGCCCAGTCGGCAGCGTTGGTGAAAGAGGTGGCAATCGTGTGCAGCGTGGCCGGCTCGGTGGCGGCCGGCTGCGCGGTCTTCAACGCCGCCAGCAGAGTCTGCTTAGCAGCATCAAACTGGCCCAGCGCCGCCTGCATCGCCCCGATGCGCCGTTGCAGCTCGGCCGTGCCAGGGTGGCCGGGATACATCGCCTCGATGGCCTTGAGATTCGTCGCCATGACGTCGGGCAGGCGGTTCTGCTCGGCCACGGTGAACGTGTATTGGCGGATGTTGCCCCAGCCGTCGAACGGCCAGTAGCTGCCGCCCGTCTTCGCCAAGGCGGCGTCCACCAGCGCGTTCGCGTCCTTGTTCTTGGGCGCCCCGAGGTTCGAGGCCGCCGCCGCGAGCAGGTGGAGCGGACCGGTCGCATCCGGATACTTGGCTAGGTAAAGCTTGCTGGCATTGATGACCCGCTCCCACTGGGAGGCGCTATACATCGCGGTGATGATGTCGTTGCCGCCCTCGAGACCGAGCGCGCCGCCAACTTCGAGCAGTTTGGGCAGGAGGGACTCACCGCTGCTGCCGGCGCGCGCCCACTGGCCTTGCGCGCGAGCTTGCTGGAAGTTGGACAGCGACACCTTGACCAGTTCGTTCTGCCGGACGCGGCCGAGCATCTCGTTTAGTTTCTTGCTCTCGGCGACCAAGGTCTTGGGCGGAAAATGAACCTTGAACGTGGCGTCCACCGAGCCGAGCGCGGGCCCCCACGCGACCGTGCGGGTGAGATACTTTTCCAGTGACGGCAGCAGCGCGTCGAACTTCGCCACGGACTTGGCGCGCGTGTCGGCGAGCGTTTTCCCGGCGGCGTCGGCCTTGGCCTGGGCCTTGTCGAGCGCGTCCTTCGCGGTGGCGACGACCTTCTCTGCGGCTTCCTTCGCAGCGGGCGGGGCCTGCGCCTTCTTCGCGTCCGCAACGGCTTTGGTGTGCGCGGTCTTCGCGGCCTTCAATGCGGTGTCGGCGTCATCATCGGCCTTCGAGGCCTCCGGCAGACCGACGAAGCACACGTCGGCGGCGATTTTGATGACTTGCGCACCGTAGGCGGACTCGCCCTCGATTTCGAGGAAGGTGCGGGCGAACTTCGCGGCGGCATCATGGTCCGGCTTGGCCCACGCGAGGGCGGCGAGGCGGTATGCGATCTGGCCGCGCGCGGCGGAACGCAGCGTGAGGTTCTTTAGCGAGGCGGTCGCCGCGAGCGTGGCTTCAAGCTGCTTGCCGTAAGCCTCGGGGCGTTTGAGCAGGCCGGCCACCTCCGAGAGGCGATCCCAGGCGGTGCTGTTCGCGGGTTCAACGGCCAGCAGCGCCACGAGCTGCTTTTCCGCCTCCTCAAACTGGTTGGCACGGCGCAAAGCGTAGGCATGAGCCAAGCGCGCGCGCGGCCCCCAAGCAGTGGCCTGAAGCTTGGGCAGCAACTGTGCGCCGAGGGCGACCGCCTGATTGGTGATCCCCAAGTCGGGCAAGTATTCGAGCGCGAGAAGTTGATGGCCCATGGAGCCCGAGAGCTTCGCCCACTCAGCGGCCAGCGGCTCGATCAGCGCGTGGCCATTCGTGTGGCGGCGCATGGCTTCAATGGCGTTACTTACGATGTCGGAGGTCAGGACAAAGCCCGGCAGCTTGCGCTCGGCCTGGAACGCGGTGATGGCCGCGGCGTGGTCGCCTGCGGCGTAGTGGTGATAAAACTCGGTGAAGGCGTTGGCGGCCGGGTCGTTGGGGAAGGCGGCTTTGAAGCGGTGCGCGGTCTCCGCCGCGCCGCGATGATCGTTCTGGCTGGCGCGCTGGCGGTAGAGGCGGAGCAGGAACTCGCGCGTGCGCGGGTCTTGAGGGAAGGACTCGGTGAACTCGGCGAGGCAGCGCTCCACCATGCTGGGGTTGTTCAGCAGCCACGCCGCGCGTGCGCAATCGGCCAGGGCCTCGGCCCGTTCAGGCACGGCCGGCGTCTGCTCGGCAATGGTCCGGTAGAGCGAGAGCGCCTCACCGAGGCTGCCCCCGGCCTCGCGGAGACGGGCATTCAGATAGGCCATCGCGTTGCGCTGCGGATCGTTGGGCGAATCGCGGAGGAAGCGCTCCACCGTCTGCTGCGCCGAGATGAGCCGACCGGCGGCGACCTGCGCACGAGCCAGTTCCACGGAGGCAGCGGCCTTGCCGACCCCGCCCGCCCGCACGGCGGCTTCGAATTTGGTGATGGCCTCATCCAGCTTGCCCGCCTGCACAAGCGCCTTGGCGTCATCAAGCGCGGCGGCCCGGGCGGTGAGGGAGGCCGCGAGAAGCGCGGCGAGCGGGAACAGGGAACGAATTTTCATACGACAGTTCGGAGAGGGGTTG
Organism: uncultured Verrucomicrobiota bacterium; assembly: GCA_903863315.1. Classification (GTDB taxonomy): domain Bacteria; phylum Verrucomicrobiota; class Verrucomicrobiia; order Limisphaerales; family SXTU01; genus SXTU01. The sequence goes on from CAIPBN010000720.1 coordinate 2,678, forward strand.
AAGGGACAGGCCGACGTTGGCGGCTAGTTGGCGGTGCCGCCAGCGGTTTTGCGCTTCTCGATCGCTTCCACAATTTTTTGCGCGTTCGCGACCATCTTGCTGTTCGGGTAGGTGGAGATGAGCTGGTTGAACTTCTCCACCGCGCCGTCGAGCTTCTTCATCTTCACGAGGCAGCGGCCGTAGTTGTAGAGGATGACGTCGATGAACTTGCTGTCCTGATACTGCTGGAGCGCCTCCTCGTAGAGGTCGAGCGCGCGGGTGAAGTCCTCCTTGGTGTAATAATACTCCGCCATTTTGGATAGCGCGTCGCCCGCCTGGTTCGAGTTCGGGAACTTCTCGAAGCAGCCCTTGAACGCGAGGAAGGCCTCATCGTAGTAAATTTTGTTCTTCTGTGTCGTGCCCAGCTCCTCGTAGCACTCGCCAATCGCGTATTGCGCGGCGGGAGCGAGGGGGGAGTTCTTGAGCGCGGCGAGGCGGCGATAAACACCGATGGCCTCCTGGAACTTGCCCTGCTTCTGGCTCACCTGGCCCATCAGCAGCAACGCATCGTCCACGAACGGGCTGTCCGGGAACCGGCGCTGGAGCTCGAGGCACATCTGTGCGGCGCGGCCGAGGTCGTCCATCGCGTAGTAGATCTTCCACATCTGCACGTAGGTCTGCTCCAGGAGGCGCTGGTTCAACGCGCCATAGCTGCGGGCGACCTGCTCGGTCTCGACCAGTGCCTGCTTGTATTTGTCCGTGGCCTGCTTGGTGAGGCCCAGTTCCTTGTAGATGTTGCCGATGTTCTTGAGCGCCTCGCTGGTCTTGAGCGCGGTTTTGAACTTCAGCTCCTCGTCGTTGATTTTCGCATTGGCCACTTGCAGGGGATTCAGGTTGCCCTCGATGACGCGCGCAACCGTGCGGCGGGCGACGGGCTTGGCGTCCAGGCTCACGTCGTCCTGATACTCGATTTCCAGCACGTCGCCGACCTGCGCCACGATGGCACCGGGATTCGGCGTCTCGCCCTGGCGGGCCATCTGGATGGTGCCGATGAAGGCGCCCGTATGCACGGCGCCGCCCGGGGCCGCGCCATCGGCAGGCTTCTCGACCAGCTTCACCTTCTTCTCGTCGATGACCTTGAAGATCGGCTCGGCCTTCTCCAGCGCTTCGAGCGCGGCGGCGGCGTTGACGGCGGGCTTCTCGGCCTTTTCGGAATCGGGATTTTCCTCCACCGGGCGCTTGGTGCGCACGATGACTTCAATCTCGTCCGACTTGCCCGAGATGTCCCGGTCGGAGTCCTGCACGAGGAGGAAGGCGGGCTTGTCCAGCACCACGGCCCCGACGGCCTCGGCGAACGCGCCGTCCACGACCTTCACGCGGGCATTGCCCACGACCTTGATTTCCTTGGTGCGGACGATGTTGAGCTGCGCGTCGGCGGTCTGCTTGTCGGTGTAAATCACCTTGATCTTGTCCGTGCCAATGAGCTGCACGACGCCATCACCGGGTTTGGCATCGCCCAACTGCGTGCGAAGACTGCCCATGAGGATGGGCGCGCCGGGGGTGACGGGGAAGCAGGTGACGGACTCCTTGTCACCCGCGCTGGTCTCGATGGTGACGACCACGCCGGACTCGCCGGCCTGGGCGGAGAGATCCTTGTCATCAATCTTCACAAACAGACGCTTGCCCGCGTCGAGCTTTTCGGCCTCCTGCGCCTGCGGATCAATCGAGGTGCCCACGTTCTTGAAGGCCTCGATAGCGTTGCCGAAGCGGCCCAGTTTGAAGTGCGCCTGGCCGATGTAGTAGTATGCGTCGTTCGAGTAAGGCGTGCCCGGATGCAGCTTGATGACTTTGCGCAGCTCGCCGAAGGCCTCCTCAAACTTGCCCATCTCGAAGAAGCAGACACCCACCTGAAGGCTCGCGTCACCGCGCTGGTCGGCGTCCTTGTTGTCTTCCACGGCCACGCGACGAAACTGGTCCAGCGCGAGATCGAACTTCTTCTCCTTGAGGAACTGCTTGCCCATCTTGAGCCGCGCCAGGAAGCGCCAGCGGGAGACGGGGTAGCGGTCCATGACGGCCTTGTAGAGATCCATTGCGGCCGCCAGCTCGCCCGCCTCGAAGCGGGCATCGCCTGCGTCGATCAGGGCCTTGGCCTTCTTGTCATCCACCAGGGACAACGCGCCCCCCGCCACCTGCGCGTGGGCGAGCGGCTGACTGTGAAGGACCACCGCAACGCCCAGCACCAAAAACAATTTCTTCATGACTCGTAATGCAGACTTGCCCGACCGTTCCGGGAACCCACTAGCGACTTCACCGGGCCAGACGCTATTCATCATTCCCCTAGCAGGGATTGGCGGGCAAAAAGCTGTTCTCGTTGCCCAAACGGAAACGGTGGACCAGACGCGGAGGCGGACGAACGAGTGCGGCAGGTCTGGGCTTTGAAAAACAGCGTGGCCAGCAGTCCGGGGTCTTGAACCCGACCAGAGCAATGCAGCGCTCCGGGGGCATCCGCCGGCCCGCTGCCGGGCCAGGCGAATTTCGCCCCGCCTCCCCGCGTCCGCCCATCGTGTTTACGAAACTCAGCCGCCTTCTTTTCTGCCTGCCCACCGCCCTCGCGTTGGGCTTTTTGGGTGCCGCAGGTTCCCTTGCCGCCAACCCTTTTCCAGCCTCAGTGACCGAAGCGGTGGTGGATTTCGCCGCGTGCCGCGTGCTCCACGATGACGGAGCGGAGCCGGCGGAGGCCGCGGCTGTCCGCGACTTGCTGGGACTGGGCCAGGGCAATGCCGCCGCGCCGACGCGGCGAGGCGGCAGCTCGCGCAAACCCACCGCCAGCCTCCAGTATCTGCTCGTCTTCAAACAGCCCGTCGCCCTCGGCACCGTGCTCGGGGGCGTCGGCGAACTGCGCGTGCTGAAGCCCAACGCGGCCTTGCCACCGGAACCGGCCAGCGCGGCCGACTGGACCAGCATCGAGGTGCAGCCCAACCAGTCCGCCCCGCGCTTCGCCCCGTTGCCGCCCGGCATGCAGACCCGCGCATTGCTTGTCTCCGTGTCCGTGCCGCGCGATTCCCGCCAGTCGCCGTTCCTACGCCTGCTCGCCCCGCGCCTAGCCAATCACACGCCCGCCGCCGTCGCCAACGCCGAGTCCGACTACACTACCAAGCCCACCGCCAGCCCGCCTTACACCTACGACGCCGGCCATGTCACGCGCGGGCATGGCGAGTGGGTTAACTCCGGCAAGGACGAGAAGGGCATCAACTCCCGCTCGCCCATCACCG
>CAIPBN010000721.1 GCA_903863315.1 uncultured Verrucomicrobiota bacterium
ACTGCTCCGGCGTCAGTTCCGCGATGGGAGCGCGGATGTTGATGCCCGCGCTGTTGATGAGGATGTCCACTTTGCCCAGTTCGCGCTCGGCGGCGGCGAGCATGGCGTCCACCTGCTCGGCTGAAGTCACGTCCGCGCCGTGGCCTGTCGCTTTGCGGCCAAAATCGCGGGCGATACGTCCTGCGGCGGCTTGCGCTTCGTCGGCATGACGGCTAACGAGCATGACAGTGGCCCCTGCGGACGCGAGACCGGCCGCCATGGCATAGCCGAGTCCTTTCGAGCCTCCGGTGATGAGCGCGGTGCGACCGGTGAGATTGAAAAGCCGGATACCCGGCAGTGGTGTGGTTTCGTTCATCTTTCTACTCCGCTTTTCAGTTATGCCACCGCCTCGGGCGAGGCCCAGCGCTCGACGCCGCGGCCGTTGGGGGCGGCGAGGATTTCGGCGGGGGTGTTGGTTTCGATTTTCAAGATTGGAATGGTAGGACTTCAGCTTTTCAAGAAGTGCAAAAGATGGAGTTACCCGAGCGTGAGCGCGCCAGTGCTGTCGCCGAAGCGGTCGAGCTTGGTTCCGGCGAGTTGGGCGGTGGTGACGAAGAGATTCGCCATCGGCGTTTCGTCCTTCATGCGCAGGTAGCGGCCGCCGGTGAGGGCGCCGCCGGCGTGACCGGCCACGACGCAAGGGAGGTCGCCGTGGTCGTGTTTGCGGCCATCGCCCATGGCGCTGCCGAAGGTGATGAGGCAGTTGTCGAGCAGCGTGCCGTCGCCCTCGGGGATGCTTTGCAGTTTGCCGACAAAGCGGGCGAACTCTTCGGTCATGAAGCGGTCGATCTTTTGAATCTCCGCGTCCTGGCCGGTGCTGTGCGTGAGCTGATGATGGCCGGAGGTGATGCCGAGGTGATCATAAACGCGGTTGGTCTGCGCGTTGGCCGTCATGAAGGTGATGACGCGGGTGGCATCGGTCTGGTAGGCGAGCGCCATGAGGTCATACATGAGGCGGATGCGCTTGACGGTGTCGGCGGGATCGGCCTCGGGACGGCTGGTGCCGGGCACCTCGATGGGCGGCAGGCTGGCCATTTGATCGATTTGCTTTTCCACGGCGCGGACGCTTTCAAAATACTCGTCGAGCTTGCGGCGGTCGCTGCCGCTGACCTGCCGCTGGAGCCGCTTGGCGTCGTCGGCGACGAAGTCGAGCACGCTCTGCCGCGCGGCGGAGCGGGCGCGGAGACGCTCGCCCTCACTGCCGCTGGCGCCGAAGAGCCTGTCGAAGGCCCGTCGTGGGTTGATTTCGATGCCGCTGGGCTGCGTGGCGCTGCGCCAGGAGATGTTCGACATGTAGATGCAACTGTAGCCGGAGTCGCAACGGCCTTCTTTGCGGCTCGGCTCCGTGCCCAGCTCCAGCGAGGGCAGCCGCGTGGGCTGGCCGAGTTGTTTCGCGATGACCTGGTCGATGGAAATGCCGGCGTGGATGTCCTTGCCGCCGGTTTTCTTGACCTGCACTGCGGTGAGGTAGGTCGCGCCGTTGCGGGCGTGGTCACCACCGGTGTCACCGTTTTGGCGGGCCTTGTCGTGGGCCAGATTGCCGATGAGGGTGACGTGGTCGCGCACGGGAGCGAGCGGGGCGTTGGTCTGGTTGAACTGGAAATCGCGGCCCTCGCCCTGCGGTGTCCAGGAATCGCGCACCATGCCGTTTGGGAAGAATATCCAGCCAAAGCGCAGCGGAGGTTTCGCTGCTGCGGTGGCGGCGTGGAGCGATTCGAGGAAAGGCAGGCCCACCAGCGCGCCGAGGCCGCGCAGGAAAATGCGTCGTGAAGTGGAATGACGGTTCATGGTTTTGAATCGGAGTTTTGAGTTTGCGTGAATCGAAACGGACGGCTAATCGCGACCTCGCGCACGAGGTCGCGGAACCGAAAGCCGTCCGGCTTGGTCTGGCGGACGATCTCATCCAGCGCCACGCGGTCGTAGTATTCGACACCGCGTCCGAGCGCGAAGGTGAGCAGCTTGCTGCTGAGGTGGCGGACGAAATCTTCATCACGGCGCGCGAGGATGCCGATGAGTTCCTGCGGTGACTTGAAGGCTTTGCCGCCCGGCAAATCGCCGCTGGCGTCGATGGGGCGGCCTTGGTCGGCGTCGCGCCACTTGCCGATGCCGTCGAAGTTCTCCAGGCCAAAGCCGATGGCGTCCATGGTGCGGTGGCAGGAGATGCAGGTCGGATTGACGCGATGCTGCACGAGTTGCTCGCGCAGACTCAGATTTGGCGCGGCGGCGCGGGTTTGTTCGAGTTCGGGAACGTTCGGCGGTGGTGGCGGCGGTTCTTCGCCGAGGATGGTTTCGAGAATCCACGCGCCGCGCCGCGTGGGCGAGGTGCGGTTCGGATACGAGGTGAGCATGAGCAGGCTGCCATGCGTGAGCACGCCCTGGCGCGGTGTGCCCTGCAGCGAGACGCGCTGGAACTCCGCTTTGCGATCGACGCCCGCGATGCCGTAGAAGGCCGCGAGCCGCCCGTTGAGAAACGAATAGTCGGCGGTGAGCAACTCCAGCGCGGGCCGGTTCTCCCGCACGATGGACTCGACGAACATCGTGGTTTCGCGGCGCAAGTCGTCCTTCAACTCCGTGCTGAAGGTCTTGAATGTCCCGCGGTCCATCGTGACCTCCGGAACTTTGCGCAGGCCCAGCCACTGCCCGAAGAATGCCTCGGTAAACGCGGCACCGCGCGGGTCGGCCAGCAGCCGCTCCACCTGCGCCGCGAGAGTCTGCGGCTCGTGCAGCGTGCCTTTGGCGGCGAGGTCGAGCAGCGTGTCATCCGGCATGGATGCGGTGAGAAAATACGAGAGCCGCGAGGCCAGCGCGTAGTCGCCCAGCGGAGCGATGTCGTCCTTCCCCGGCGGGAGTTCGACGTTGTCGAGGCGGAACAAGAACTTCGGCGAGACGAGCATGGTCTGCACCGCGAGTTCCACAGCGCGCTCGAAGTCATCGCCCGCACTTCGCCTCGTTTCGACGAAGCGCAGCAGGTCCCTCAACTCATCGGCTTTCAAAGGCCGACGAAAAGCGCGGTCGCCGATGGCGCGGAGGATATTTCCCGCCGCCGCGCTTTCGCTGAGGCCGGAAGCGGGCCGCGTTTTCAGCAAGGCTTCGTGCGCGGGAGCCAGTTTCGCCGCGCCAAATTGCAACGGCCCGCGCAAGGCCACCCGCCGCACACCGAGACGCGGAGCGAGCAGCGGCTTTTCCAAATGCGCGGCGATTTGCTCCGCGGTGAACTCGCGTGGAAAGCGATGATGCACGCGAATCGTGTGCACACCCGCCTGCGCGGTGAAACGCAGCGTGTAAATCTGGCGGCTGGCGGTGGTGCCATTACCAGGCTGCACTGGCACATGGCCGATGAGCTGGTCATCGCACAAGAGCGTGGCCTCCACCACGGGCCTTGCTTTCGGGTCGAGCGGATAATCTTTCTCCAGCCAGCGCTCGTTATTGCTCCGGTCCTTTTCCTCCGGCTTCTCCACGCCCCACGCGTAAAGTTTAATCTCATACTCGCCGGGCACGGGCAGCTCGAAGTCGAGCCAGAGCTGTCCCTCCGGCACGACTTCCCAGCCGCGGTCACTCGGGTTGCGCGGCTTCTTGTTGAACTGGAAGAAAACGCCCTCGCTGAACTCATCGTAAGGCGGCGCGTCCGTCTTGCCGAGCAGGATGGCGGTGAGCTGCTCGGCGGCGTTGAGATACTGCTCCATGCGCAGTGGCGAGATGCTGAGCACATCGCCGATGTTGTCGAAGCCGTAGCCCACATCGTCCCCGGCGAACTCGTCCGCGAGTTTCAGCGACACGCCGAAAAGGTCGCGGATGGTGTAGTTGTATTCGGTGCGATTGAGCCGCCGCGCGGTGACACGGCCCGGCGGCACCGGTTTGGAGGGATCCACATGAACGAGCGCCCGCTCCAGCCACGCGATGGCGGACTCGCGCTCGGCGACGGCAGGCCGTTTTTTGCCATCAGGCGGCATGGCGCCGGCCTTGAGCTGTTTGAGCACCTTTTCCCAAGGTTTGCGGTTCGCGAGCATCGCAGCGGGCGTGAGGAAAGACTCCAGATCGAAGTCACCCTCGGCCGTGGCGGCGTCGTGGCAGCCGAGGCAGTAGCGCTCGACCATCGGCAGCACCTTTTGATCAAACTCCGCCGCCCGGAACGGCTCCGCCGCGAGGGCGGAACAGACCGATAGGAAGACAAAGCCGGTGAACAGGGCGCGGGGCATCAAAAGCGGATTATGCTAGTTCCAACCCCTTCAGCGTGCCGGTGCTAGCACCGAAGGATTTGTCATCCATGCCGAGTTGGTGCAGCACGCTGAGATAGAGATTGCTCAGCGGGACGGCGCCGGGTGCGAGGGCGAGGTGCTGGCCGTGCTGGAACCGGCCTCCGGCGAGGAGGACGGGGAGGTCTTTGTTGCTGTGGCTGGAGCCGCTGCCGAGATTCGAGGTGACGACGATGGTGGTGCGGGCGAGCAGGTTGGAGTCGCCTTCTTTGGCGTTCTTGAGATTAGTGAGCAGCGTTTTCAATTCGTCGAAGAAGGCGCGTTCGACGCGCTTGAGCTGGGCGATGTTGCCCTCGTCCTGGCCGTGGTGGGAGAGGTTGTGGTAGCCGACTTTGACACCGGGCACGGCGACAGTGTCCTGGCGGAAGTAGCCGAAGGTGATGACGCGGGTGGAGTCGGTCTTGAAGGCGAGGTAGGTGAGGTCGCAGACGTTGCGCATGTTGGTGATGATTTCGTCCTGGGCGAACGGCGCGGGCGCTTTGGCACCGACTTGGGGCTTCGGGGTGTGCATCCACTCTTCGGATTTCACGAGGCGCTTTTCGGTGGCGCGGACGGACTCGAAGTATTCCTCCAGCTTGTCCTGGTCGCGCTTGGAGAGGCGCGGACGGAGGTCGCTGGCCTCGTCGAGCACGAAGTCGAGGATGCTTTTGCCGCGTCCGATTTCGCGCAGGACTTTGGTTTTATTGGTCGCGCCTTCTTCGGCAAAAAGTTTCGCGAAGGCATCAGCGACGTTTTTTTCCGCTGGCACCATGCTGCCGCTGTCGGTCCAACTGAAGTCATTGGCCCCGGCGCTGAGCGTGAGGGTATCGAAGCGCGTGTGCTGGCCGAGTGCTGCGGCGACATGCTGGTCGAGCGAGCGGCGGTTGCGCTCGGCGGAAGGGATGCCGGTAAAGATGCGAGGCTGCGAGGCATGACCACCACCGACGCCGGGATGTTCGAGGCCGGAGATGACGGTGAACTGGTCCCGGAAGTCCTGGAGCGCGGTGAGATACTCGGTGGCTTCGTAGCCGAGACCGGTCTGCTTCGGGATGAGGGCATCACGAAAGATGCCGAGCGGCAGACAAACGAGCAGCAGGCGGCGTGGTTCTTTTTCCACGTCGGCGGCGTGCAGGATGCCACCCATGGACTCCAGCCACGGGAGACTGAGCGTGATACCGACGCCACGCAGGAAATGGCGACGGGTGGAGAGGGCGAGGTTCGGGTTCATAAGGCGATGCACGGTTCAGGGTTGGGTGAAGACGGGGCTGGTGATGAGGTCGAGGACGAGGGTGCTTATGCCGCTCTGGTTCTTGCGCGCCTTGGCGGCAATGGCGCGGAGCGGTTCGCGGTCGGCGAAGCCGGGCTGGCGACCGAGGGCGAAGGTGGCGAGCTTGTTGGCGAGGTTTTGAATGACGAGGTCTTCGCGCTTTTTCACCAGCTCGCGGAATTCCTGGAAGCTGTTGAAACGACCCACGCCCGCCCATTCATCGGCGGGATTGACGGGCTGGCCGTCGATGAGCTTCGCGCGTGCTTTGGGCGTTGGTTCGCTGAGAGCGCGGTATTTTTCACGCCATCCGCCGATGACGTCGAAGCTCTCCAGCGCAAAACCGAGCGGGTCGATTTTTTTGTGGCACGAGGCGCAGGAGGCGATTTCGCGGTGCTTGGCGAGTTGCTGCTTGATGGTGGTGGCGCCGCGAATGTCCGGCTCGATGGGCGGCACGTTCGGCGGCGGTGGTGATGGCGGTGTGCCGAGGAATTTCTCCAGCACCCACACGCCGCGTGCGACGGGCGAGGTGGTGCTGCCGTTCGACGTGACGGCGTGAATGCTGGCCTGCGTGAGCAATCCGCCCCGAACGGTTTTTGTTTTATCCAGACTCACGCGGCGGAAGTCCGACCCGAGCACGCCTGCGATACCGTAGTGGCGCGCTAGGCGTTCATTGAGCATGGTCCAATCGGAGTCGATGAGTTGGCGCAGTGGCAGGTCGCGGCGGAACATCTCGTCGATGAAATGCTCCGTCTCGCCGCGCATGGCAGCCTCCAGTTCGAGGTCGTATTCGGGGTAAAGATTCGCGTCCGCGCGCATGACGCCGACCTCGCGCACGCGCAGCCACTGGCCGGTGAAGTCCTTCAGGAATCGCTCCGCTCGTGCATCGGCCATCATGCGCTGTGCCTGGGCGCGGCGCTTCGCGGGGTCGAGAAGACTGCCATCGGCGGCGGCGGCGAGCAGCGCGTCATCCGGCGTGGAGCGCCAGAGGAAAAACGACATGCGTGAGGCGATGGCGTGAGCATCGAGCCGGTCGGGCGGGTCCTCCCGGTAAAGGAATCGCGACGAGACCATCATCGTGGCCAACGTGCCGCGCAGCGCCTCGTCGGGGGTCATCGTCTGCGTGAACTTCTCGAACAGCGCCCGATACTTGGCGACGGTCGCAGGCGTGACGGGGCGGCGAAAGAGCTTCGGCGCGAGGTGCGCGACGATGGCGGCTACTTTCTCCGGCGTGGGATTGGCGGGGTCGATGTCGCCAAACAGCGTGCGATGGCCCGGCGGCGGCCACGTCTCATAAATCGGTCCCTCGATGGTGAAGGAGCGGATGGCGATGAACGGGCCTGGCTGGTCAAGCATCGTGCGGTTATAGCTGTGCGACGCGCCATCCATGATGGTGAACACCACGCGGTCGCCCGGCTCCAGGTAATAGCGGGCCTCGACCTCGCGCGGTTGCTCGTCGGTGAAGGCGAAGACGCTCACCGCTTTCGGCAGCTTGCCTGAATAACCCTCATGGACGGTGAACTTAAGCCGCGCGGGCTTGCCGTCGTTCTTCAGCGCATAGGCCACCGCTTTCACCCGATACCAGCCGCGCCCGGCGGGAAGGCCGAATTGGGGCTCACCGCTGAAATACTGCTGCACGGTCATCACGGCGTCGAGCTGCGGGCCGTCGTCGGGTTTCGGCGGACGCAGCGTGCCGTTTTCACGCACGGGGAAACGATAGCCATAGGCGGGGTCGTCTTTCGCCGCGGCCTGTATCTGCAGGGTGTGCTTCTGCTCGACGGGTCCGAGTTTGTCGAAGTTGGCCAGACGGTCCGCGAGGCCCTTGCGGGCGAGTTCGATGCCTTTGCGATTGCCCTCATGAAGTGTCATGGTCTTGCTCACGGTCTCGGGCCGCTTGGCCGGGGCGATCGCCCGGGCGAGGACAAACTCCGCCGCCTTCATGTATTCCTGCATCTGCGCGGCCGAGAGCATGAGCGCCGCGCCGTTGTTGTCGAATCCGTGGTCGAGGACGTCCTCGGGAAACCCGGACGTGAAGTCGCCATGGACATCGAACAGGTCCGCGATGGTGTTCTTGTATTCGGCGCGGTTCAGCCGCCGCAGCACCACCGCACCCCCGGTGCCTTTGATCACCGTCGCGGCGCGGGTCAGCTCGGATTGAATCCAGGCCGTCACCGGCTCGACCTCCGTCGGCTTCGGCTGCTTCGCTTTCTCCGGCGGCATCTCCCCGCGGTGCAAGTTGTCGAGCACAAGCTGCCAGTTCTCTGCATCGGCGGCGGTCGCGGAGATTTTCAGCTCATCCACACGGAAGTCGCCCTTCTGCTTCTTTGGGCCGTGGCAGTCGATGCAGTAGGTCTGCATGAAACCGCTCACCGGAGGGGGCACCGCTGCATCCGCGAAGGACACCATGACGAGGAATGTCAGAACAATCGGTTTCATGGGAGAGATAGTGTCACGCCGTCTGATCACGGGGCCACGAGGCCGAACGCGCCGGCACTCAGGCCTTGAGCGCCGCCTTTGATGTCGGGAGCAACGTATTGAAACACTTCCTGCCATGTTTTGCCGCCGTCGGTGCTGCGCTGGAT
>CAIPBN010000722.1 GCA_903863315.1 uncultured Verrucomicrobiota bacterium
GAGAGGACGTTGGTTCCCGCACGCAACTGCCCGGTGACATCGAAGCCCGTGGCATTCGTCGCGCCGACGATTTCGCCGATGCGCTGGCCGTTGAGCATGACCTCCATCCGCCCCTCGCATGCGCCGAGCAGGACGGACTTCAGCAGCGGCGTCGGTGCGGTGAACTCGCGGCGGAAGAAGACCGGTTGACCCGCTGGCGCGTCCGCACGGGTGATCCAGTCGGGCGCAGGCGGACGATTGATGACTTGTGCGGGGGCCGGGGAGAGCCAGACGCAGGCCAGCCAAGCGATCAGGCGGAGGGAGAGGACGGGCTTCACGCCCGCAGTAAATCCGCCCCGGAACCGTCCGTCAACGGGCGGGCCTTGCCGGGCCGTTCAATTCATCACCAGCCCGCGCCGCACGAAGGTGGGCACGTCGAGGTTCACGCCGTTGCGCAAGGTGGGCTCGCTGGATTCAAAGGGCCCTTTGGCGACCACTTCGAGTTGCAGCTCCGGATGGCTGACCTTGGTCTTCTTGCGCGAACGCCAAGAGCCGGAGACAGCGGCGGGCGGCGGTGGAACGACAAGTGTGGGCGCGGCTTCCGTCGCGGCTGTGATCGCGGCCGGGGCTGAAGTCCGGGCGGGTTCCGGGGTGGCGACGGGGGCGGAGCGGGAAACCGGTTTCGTGATTATCGCCGCGCCGAGCAAATCGAAGTCGGTGCCCTCCCGTGGTGTGGGCGATGGTTCGGCCTCCACCGTGGTTGCGCGGGGCGGTTCTGCCGGCTGCGTTGGCCGTCGGGAGGCGACAAGCGTGATGGTCAGGCGGTCGCCGAGGGATTCCTCGATGGCCGTGCCCATGGTGATCTGGGCCGTCTCGCAGTGGCGGTTGACCGGGGCCATCACGCGGTTGACTTCCGCCATCGTGAGGCTGGGGCCGCTCATGATGCTGACCACCACGGCGTCGGCCTCGTTGAGGACGGTGCCGTCGTCCAGCAGCGGGTTGGCCAGCAGTTTCTCCACTACTTCCGTGGCCCGCTGGGGCCCGCTGGCCTGGGCGTGGGCGAAGGTGCTTTCGGAATGACGATTGCGCACCACGGAGCAGAGATCCGCAAAGTCGAGGTTGATGAAGCCGGGGCGCGTCACCAACTGGCCGATGCCGCGCACCCCCTGCGCGAGCAGCTCGTTGGTGGCGGCAAAGGTCTCGATGACGCTGGTGTTCTCGTCGATGAGCTTGAACACCTTCTGGTTGGGCAGGCAGATGACCCCGTCCACGGCGGACTTGAATTCATCCAGGCCCAGCCGCGCCTGCTGCATCCGTTTGGGGCCTTCGCAGTCGAAGGGCAGGGTGACGAAGGCGAGGGTCAGGGCTCCGCATTCTTTGGCGATGCGGCCGGCGACCGGCCCCGCACCGGTGCCAGTGCCACCACCCAGGCCCGCGCAAATGAACACCATGTCCACGCCGGTGCAGAGGTCGCGGAGGCGGGCTTCGTCCTCTTCCGCCGCTGCTTTGCCGCGCTCGGGATCGCCGCCGGCACCGAGGCCACCGTTGAGGCGAAGGCCGAGGTTGAACTTGTAGGGCAGGGGGCACTGGGCCAGCGCCTGTGCGTCGGTGTTCAGCGAAATGAGCTGCGCGCCGGTGAACCCGTCACGGTGCATCTGGGCGACGATGTTGCCGCCGCAACCACCGATGCCGAGCACCTTGATGGTGAGCTGTTTCTTGGCTGCGGGCACGGCAGTGAGGGTGTCTGGGGTGGTCATGACGCAGGGGGAGTTGTCGGAGTGAGGAGGCGAAAGCGTGCGACAAGAGTGCAAGCACTGGCTGAGCCTGCCGCGCGCGGCGCGCGTCCGGCTGGTCCGCTGGAGTCATGCAACTCGGGTTTCATCAGAACAATCGCAAGGCACCGGCCAGGTTCTTGATCCGGCCGACCAAGCCCGCCTGTCGTTTCCCCTTCTGGCGCATGGCCCCGTATTTCACGAGGCCCACCGCGGTCGCCAGCTCGGGGTCGTCAGTGGCGGACTTCATGCCGCCGATGGCGTCCGCCCGGCCCACGCGGGTGGTCAGCTCAAAGACATTCTCCGCGAGCTTTTCAACGCCCCGGATGCGCGCCCCGCCACCGCAGAGGTTCACGCCGGCGCGCAGTTGCTCGTGGAAGCCGCGCTCGCCGACATCGTTGGCGATGAGCTCGAAGGTCTCCTCCAGCCGCGCAATCATGATGCGGCGCAGGTGCTCGACGTTCACGCGGCGCGGTTGCAGGCCGTTTTCATTGGGCAGGGTCAGGCTTTGACCGACCGCGCCCTCCAAGGTGGCGGCCCCATGCTCGCGTTTGAGCAGTTCGGCGCGGGCCGGGGCCATGCGCAGCCCATAGGACAAGTCGTTGGTGAGGTGGTTGCCGCCGACCGCGAGCACGCCGGTGTGTTGAATCACCCCGTCGGCATACACGACGTATTCAGTGGTGCCGGCCCCGATGTCCACCACGAGGACGCCCATCTGCTTCTGCTCGCTGTCCGTCATGGCCAGTGCGGAGCAGAGGCCGCTGAAGACCATCTCCTCGACCTCCACGTTGAGCCCGCCCAGCACCCGCGTGTGGTTGTGCAACCGGGTGGTGACGCCGTGGATCACATGCATCTCCACTTCGAGGCGCTCGCCCAGCATGCCGACAGGATCGACGATGCCGGCCTGGCCGTTGACGGTGAAGCGCTGGCGCAGCGTTTGCAGCACGTGGTTCTCCGAGGGGCGGTTGAAGACCTTCGCGTTGGCGAGGACTTCCTTCACGTCCTGCGGGGTGATTTCGTGGTCGAAGGAGGCGGAGGTGAAGATGCCGCGCGTGTTGAGGCTGCTGAGGTGGGCGCCGGTCGCGGACAGATAGACGCTGGCGATCTCGACGTCGGCGGAGCGTTCCGCCTCCACGATGGCGTTGCGCACATCCTCGGCGGCCTGATCGTGGTTCACGATCTCGCCCTTGCACACGCCGCGGGACGGGCACTGGCCGATGCCGATGATGTTGAGTGTGCCGGTGTCATGCACCTCGCCGACCACGGCGACCACCTTGGAGGTGCCGATGTCGAGGCCGACGATGACGGTGCTTTTCTCAGGGAACAGCAGGTTAAGCATTTTTCCTCCGATAGGGTGCGGGTTTGGCGGGCTTGGCGGGGGGAGCCGGCACGGTGGAGGCCTCCACCCAGCGGGCCGGCAGATTTTGCGAAATGGAAACATCCAGGGTGGCGATGGCCTTGCCCTGCTGGGTGGCCACGTCCTGCACGGCCCGCCAGCGGCGCAACTGGGTGTCAAAGTCCCGGTGGGCGGCGAAGGTGATTTCGCTGCCGGTGGACGTGGTGGCGACGAGAATCTCCGGGGTGGAAACATCCACCCGGCGGATGTCGGCCCGGCTGAACATGCCGGACCGCTCGAAATGGCTCAGCAACTTCATGGCGGCGCGCACTTGCGTGGATTCGACCGGACGGCCGAGGCGGAGATCCACGTCGTTGACTCCGCGCAGCTCCGTGAGCCAGTCCAGTTGCAGGGACTTCGGATCGGCCACCATCGTGCGGTCCGGCGGGAGCATCACGTGGCCGCTGGCGTCGAGCAGGTGGAGCACCGGGGTGTAGCCGCCGCCGGTGCGAGGCCGGAGCACGGGCACCTGGGCCATGGGCACGCGCTCGGTGACGCGGATGCGCAGCGTGTCCGGCAGGGCGCGCTCCACGGCCACGGACTGGATGAGCGGCACCAGCTCCAGCTCGCGCTTGATGCGGGTGAGATCGAAGCGCATGAGGTTCTCGCCGATGTGGACCCCGGCCCAGCGGCGCAGGGCCTCGGTGGTGAGCACGCCGTCGGTCTGCAAGTCGATGGTCTTCGTGACGAAGGCCGGGTTTTCGGTGACAAATTCCTTCACGGCCCAGTCCACCCCGCGCCAGCCGATGAACAGCAGGGCCGCGCCGCTGAGGAACACGGTCAGCACCTGCGCGGCAAAGCGCGTGCGGACACGGCGCAATTCGTCCGTGCGCAGCTTCACGCGCAGGACGTTGGAGTTCTCGCGGTGCCGGCGACGGTTGCCGACCCGGAAGAGGTGCTGGAGTTGCGTGAGCATGGGATTGAAGGCTAACGATGCCGGCGCAGGGCGAGGTCCACCATCATCTGGCAGAGTTCCCCGTAGCTTAGCCCGGCGGCGGCGGCGGCCTTGGGCAGGAGGCTGGTCTCCGTCATGCCGGGGAGGGTGTTCACTTCGAGGACCACCGGGTCCCCGTTGGCGCGGACCATCACGTCCACGCGCGCGTAATCACGGCCACCGACGGCGTTGAAGGCCGCATAGGCGGCGTCCTGGATGCGCGCGGTGGTGTTCGCGTCGAAATCGGCGGGACAGAAGTATTCCGTCGCGCCGGCGGTGTATTTGTTCTGGTAGTCGTAGGAGCCCTGCTTGGGGCGGACCTCGACGATGGGCAAAGCCCGGCCCGCGAGAATGCCCACGGTGGTTTCGCGCCCGATGATGCGCTCCTCCATCAGGACTTCGCGGTCAAACTTGAGCGCCTCCGCCAGCTTCGCGGGAAACTCCGCGACGGAGTCCACGAACTGCAGACCCACGCTGCTGCCTTGCCGGACCGGCTTGAGGACCACGGGCGGCTGCCAGCCGGCGGGCCAGGGAGTTTCCGCCGAGTGAAAGGTCAGGAACTTTGCCGTCGGCGCGCCGAAGGTGATGCACTTCTGCTTGGTCAGCACCTTGTCGAACGCCAGCCGGCTAGCCTCTGGGTCGCAGCCGGTGTAGGGCATGCGCAGCGCATCAAGCTCCCGCTGCACCGTGCCGTCCTCGCCGTAGGTGCCATGCAGGGCGAGGAACACCACCTCCGTGCCGGCGGCCAGGGTCCACTGGCCCGCGCCCTGGGGGTCGAGCTCGTGGACGGTGTGGCCCTTGGCGCGCAGGGCGGCGGCCACGGCCGCGCCGGAGCGCAACGAAACTTCCCGCTCGGCGGAAGGCCCGCCCCGCATCACGGTGATGGTGAGATGCTCGGTCATGATTCAGTCCTCGCCGATGATTTCCACTTCGGTCTCTAGTTCGATGCCCCGCTGCGCTCGCGCCGTGCGGCGGACGATGTCCAGCAGCGCGAGAACATCCCGCGCCGTGGCCCCCTGGTCGTTGACGATGAAATTGCCGTGAAGGGTGGAGACCGCCGCCCCGCCCACGCGCGTGCCCTTGAGTCCAAGCTCCTCCACGAGCTTGCCGGCGGGGATGGTCGGTGGGTTCTTGAACATGCAGCCGGCGCTGGGTTCCTTCGGTTGCGAGGTCCAGCGCTTGTTCCGGCATTCCACCAGGCGGGCTTCGATCTGGTCCGGCGGCGTGGCCGAACCATGCAGCGTGGCCCCGAGCGCGATCGCGGTTTTGAGCAGAGGACAACTGCGGTAGGTGGTGGGCACTTCGCTGGCGGCCCGCTGGTGAACCTGCCCGGTATAGTCCATGAAACGGAGCGACTCGACCGCGTCGAAGGTCCAGCCGTTCATGGCTCCGGCGTTCATGCGGAGCGCGCCGCCGAGATTGCCCGGGATGCCTTCCAAAAACTCCAGTCCACCCAGCCCAAGCCGCTTCGCGGTGAGCGCGATGTCCTTCAACTTCGCGCCCGCACCACAGCGAAGCTTTCCGGCCTTCAGCTCGATGTGCGAGAAGGCCGGCGCGCCGAGGTGAATCACCACGCCTCGTATGCCACCGTCGCGGATGAGCAGGTTCGAGCCGCGGCCGAGCACGAAGAACGGCACATCGCGGTCGCGGCAGAAGCGTAACACCTTCGCGAGTTCAGACTCATCTGCCGGCTCGACGAAAATTTCCGCCGGGCCGCCGACCCGTAGCGTCGTGCGCTTGGCCAGTGGCTCTTCACGCCGCAGCACCGTGGCTGGCGAGAGCAGCGCGCCCAGCGCCGCCGCGAGGTCGGCGGCGGGCGTGATGGGCTCTGGAGCGAGGGCGGTCATGAGATGGCCGACTGATGATGGCCAAGAGCTGATTGAAGCGGGCCTGCGTCATTCGCGCTGGCTGCCTGATTGCGCTGCTGGACAGCCTTCGCGAAGCGCGCGGGCGGCTGCCATTCGGCTTCGGCCGGGGCGGCGTGTTGCACGGGCAGTCCACAGGCGGCGAGGATGCGTTCCGCGATGTCCGCTGCGGCGGTGGGCTGGTGCCAGCGGGCGAGGGCGGCCTGCATGCGCGCGCGCGCGCTGTCGTCCACCAGCAATCCGGAGACGAGCTCGGTGAACTGCGCCGGTGAAGTGGTGCGTTGGTTCAGCCGGCGCGCGGCCCCGGTGTCGGTGAAGGCGCGGGCGTTGTGAAGCTGGTGGTCGTCGGCGGACGTCGGCAGGGGCACGAGCACGGATGGCACGCGCATTGCGGCGAGTTCGGCGAGCGAGGACGCGCCCGCGCGGCTGATCACGAGCGTGGCCGCGCCGAGGGCGAGTTCCATCTCCGTGAGGAACGGCTGCACGCGGGCCCTGGCCTTGATTTGACCGTAGGCATTCCGCGCCTTCTCCACGTCGCCTGCCCCGGTGAGGTGGAGAAACTGGAGATCGGAGTGGCGCGAAGACAGCTCCGGCAATGCGGCCAGGACGAGATTGTTCAAGCCGGTTGCTCCCTGGCTGCCGCCGGTGATGACGAGCGTGGGACGCTTCGGATCGAGGCCGAGCGCCAGACGGCAACTGGCGGCATCGGCGGGCGCGAACGGCTCGCGCACCGGCGTGCCGGTGACGGCGTGACGTTGAATCCACAGGCGCTGTGCGGCCTCCGCGAAGCCCACAAATGCCTCATCCACGAAGTGTGCGAGCCAGCGGTTCGCGCGGCCCGGAATGGTGTTGGACTCGTGGAGGAAAGATTTGGCTCCGCAGCTTCGCGCCGCCAGCACCGGAGGCGCGCTGGTGAAGCCGCCCATGGCCAGCACGGCGCGCGGCGGGCGGGTGGCGAAGAGTTTCTTCGCGGCTTGATAGGAGGCCAGGGAAGCACGGGCGAAGGCGATCAGGTTGCCTTGAAGCGCCACGGCGGGGAGCGTGGCGACGGTCAGATCGGGCGTGGCCCGGACCGCCTGCTGATCCACTTCCTTGGGCGAGACCAACAGGAGCACGTCGCAGTTCCGGCGTTGCAATTCCTGAGCGATGGCGAGCCCGGGGAACAGATGACCGCCGGTGCCGCCACAGGCGATGGCGACCAGAGGCATTTGCGCGGCGGGATGCATCAGGTGGTGCGGGTGCGGGGTCCGACGGAGAAGGGGTTGTCCTCCAGCAGGGTGGAGGCGACGAGCGGCGTCTGCACGGCGCGGCGGGCGACGCTGAGGATCAAGCCGGCGGAGGCCAGCAACATGACGAGGTTGGAACCACCATAACTGATGAAGGGCAGGGACAGGCCTTTGTTGGGCAACACCATGGTGACCACGCCGATGTTGATGAAGACCTGCACGCCGATGAGGAAGGTGAGGCCGATGACCAGCAACTGGCCGAAGAGATCGCCCGCCCGCCACGCGATGCTGAGGCCGCACCAGCAGAGCAGTCCGTAGGTCACCAGCAGGCCGAGCGTTGCGGCGAGGCCAAGCTCTTCTCCGAGGATGGAGAAGATGAAATCGGTGGGATGCTCGGGGACGAAGCCGGTCTTTTGACGGCCGTTGCCCAGGCCCAAACCGGCCGTGCCGCCGATGCCAAGGGCGTATTTGGCCTGGAGCTGCTGGTGGGCGATGGTCTTCTCGTATTTTTCCGGATGCAGCCAGGCATCGATCCGTGTGCGCCGGTTTTCGTTGCCCATGAGCAGCACGCAAATGACCGCGAAGCCCGCCAGCCCGAGGGGCACCAGATGCATTGGCCGCGCGCCGGCGATCAGGAGCATCAGCCACACGACGAGGCCCAGCAGCATGGTCGTGCCGAAGTCCTTGCCCGCCAGCACGAGGCCCATGGCGCAACCCGCGAACGCCCCGGGAATCACGACGCCGCGCCAGAACTCGTGCATGCGCTCCCGGTAAACGCAGGCGTAGTGGGCAAGCATCGCAATGACGACCACCTTGGCCAGTTCCGAGGGCTGGAACGTGAAACCATGAAACTCAATCCACCGGCGTGCCCCGTTAATTTCACGGCCCATCACCGCCGTGAAGGCCAGGAGCAGGCACACGACCACCAGACCGGGCCAGACGAACTTGCGGAGTCGGCGGTAGTCCAGTGATGCCGCGACGAAGCAGGCCACGAGGCCGATGGCGGCGAAGATGGACTGCTTGATAAGCAGCTTTTCCCCCTCCTGCGTCATGCTCGCGCTGTAAAGCATCACCAGTCCCAGCCCGAGCAGGCTTGCCACGCAGATGGTGAAGATCGTGGCGGTGTTTTTCATGCGGAGAGAAATGCCAGGGCGCGTTGGCGACGCGCGCCATCTGTCGTTGCACGACCGGCGGGCCACGGGCGGGTGCTGCGAGGTCTGGCCTCGCGCACCGCTCGCCCGTGTTCGCCCGTCAGCCGGCGCATGATTGGAGTGGTTTGAGTGGAGACGATTCCGCTCAGAGCTGCCCCGGCGGTTTCGGAGCCGGAGCCGGTTCGCCGAGCGGCGGCAGGGCCGGCGGCGTCAGGGGCACCGGCTCGGTGCGGGGCAATGGAGTGGTGGTGGCTGCCGGTGCTGTGGGCTCCGGTGACTTCTTGCTGCTGCTGCCGCTCGGGAGCTTCAGCTTCTGGCCGACCTTGATCTGGTCGGTCTTGAGGCCGTTGGCTTCGCGGAGTTTGGCGACCGAGGTGCCTAGGCTCTTGGCGATCTTGCCGAGGTTGTCACCCGACTTAACGGTGTAGGTGCCGCTTTCGGCCACGGCCGGTCCGGACTTGCTGCCGCCGGTGGCGCTGGGGGCCTTCGGAGCCGCTGCGGGGATGTTGATCTTCTGGCCAATCTTCAAACGGGTGGAATCCACGCCGGGATTCGCGGCTTCGATGGCTTTCATGCCCACGCCGTATTTCTTGGACATGGTGAAGAACGAGTCGTTCTTGGCGACGACATGGACCTTCGCCTCACCTGCGGGCGCGAGCGGCGCAGGTTCGGGCGTGAGTGCCGGAGCGGGGGTGATCGGAGCCGTTTGCACCGGCGGCAGCGCGGCCACGGGCGCAGGGGCGGGAGTGGGTGGCGCTGGGGGCACTGCGCCGGGGACCGGCGTCACGGGCGTGCCGGCCGGCGGGAGGGGGGCCATCGGGGCGAGCGTGCCGGCTCCACCGGGCACGGGGGCGCCGCCAATGGGCGGCACCGGCGCCGGGGTCACCGGGCTGCCGGTGTCTGGCGGGGTAATGGGCGGGAGGGGCGGCTCCGGAGCCCGCTTGGCGATCGGCGGGTCTTCGCGTTTGCAGCCTGACATGAGGATGCCGCCGAGGACCACGGCGTGAATGCCGAGGAAGATGCCCACGACGAGGGGCAGGTTGGTTTTGCGTTTGGCTTTTTGCTCAAGGAGCGAGCCCTGGGTTGGTAACTGATTTTGAGTGCTCATGGTGATGCTTGCGTGATGCTGAGTGGCGGCTTGGTTCGGCTCGCCAGAGCTGGCCAGGCCCCGGCGAAATTTTTGTTAATTCAGTGACTATTTTTGGTTCAGGCATTTTACCGAAAAATTCAACTGGCACCACTTTGTCCCGCGCCCCCATTCGTGGGGCTGGCAGCCGCGACAACGCCATTAGTTGTGCGTTGCAACTGCGTCACTGCTTGTCGAAACACTTCACCCCGGTGGCGGTAATCTCGGAACAGGTCGAAGCTCGAACAGGCCGGGGAAAGCAAAACAATGTCGCCAGGCGCCGCATTTCTGACGGCTTCGTTGACCGCTTCTAACAATGAATCTGCGAGGGTGCAAGGGGTAAAGAGGCTCCACGAGGCGCGGAGCTTTTCGCGCGTCTCGCCGAGCAGGATCGCATGCTTCACGCGCTGCGCCAGCAGCGGTCCCAGATCGTGATAATCCAGCCCCTTGTCACGCCCGCCGGCGATGAGCAGCACGTTCGGCTCCCCGGGTTGTGAGGCGGGCATGGTTTGCAGCGCCTTCGACACCGCGTCGAGGTTTGTGGCCTTCGAATCGTTGACGAACTGGACGCCGTTGATCTCGGCGATGAACTCGCAGCGATGCGCCCCGGGCTGAAAGCTGGCGATGGCCGCCACCATTTCCTCCAGCGGCAGGCGCAGCACGCGTCCGATGGCCAGCGCGGCCATGACGTTCTCGGCGTTGTGCGGGCCGCGCAGCCGGGTCCTTTCCAGGTCCAGCAGCGGCCCCACCCAGCCTTCGATGCGGCTGATGAGCAGCGAGCGGTCCAGATGGATGTCCGCGCGGCGGTTGTGCGCGCTGAACGTGATGAGCTTGGATGGAATCTTCACGCCGAAGGCGCGCAGCATCGCCAGCGCCTCGCTCTGCACGATGGCCCAGTCGAACGGCTGCTGATTCTCAAAGATGCGCGCCTTGGTCCGCGCATAGTCAGCCATCGTATGATGGCGGTCGAGGTGATCGGGCGTGATGTTCAACAACACCGCAATGGCTGGGCGGAAGAAGCGGATGGTCTCCAGTTGGAAGGAACTCACTTCGAGCGTGAGGTAATCGAGTTGCTTCGTCTCGTCGGCCACGGAGCACAACGGTTTGCCAATGTTGCCCGCGGCAAGCGTGCGCTTGTGACAGTGCGTGAGCAGGTGCTCGACGAGTTCCGTGGTGGTCGTCTTGCCGTTGGTGCCGGTGACGGAGATGTTCAGGCAGACGGCCTGCTGCCAGCCGAGTTCGAGTTCACCGATGACGGGGATTTCCCGCTGGCGCAGTTCCTTCACGAGGGGCGAGTCCAGCGCCACTCCGGGGCTGACCACGGCAAAATCAAACTGTCCGGCGGGTGGCAGCCGGAGGTCGAGCTCCACGCGCACGCCAAGATCACGTAGCTCCGCCGCCTCCTGCCGCAGCGCGGGCGTGTCGGAGTTGTCCATCGCCGTCACGCGCGCCCCCCGCGAGATGAGCAGGCGCGCCGCCGCCGTCCCGCTAAGGCCGAGGCCGATGACCAGCACGTCTTTGTCTTCGAGTCGGAACATGGTTCAGACAGTGGCGAAGCGATGGAGCGTTGAATGATTGGAGGGTGGAGCGGCATCCGGGCACCGCTCCGCCACGCCATCATTCCGCCGTTTCATTGCTTCGCACTCAGTCATGTTGATTCGTTTCGCCAGTGGTTCACCGCAGCTTCAGTGTCGCCAGCGCGAGCACCGCACACAGGATGCACAGGACATAAAACCGGGTGACAACTTGTGATTCATACCAGCCCAGTTTTTGAAAATGGTGATGCAGGGGAGCCATGAGAAACACGCGCCGTCCCTCGCCGAACCGCCGCTTGGTGTATTTGAACCAGCCGCGCTGGATCATCACCGAGACGATTTCCAGCACGAACACCCCGCCCGCCACGACCAGCACGAACGGCTGGTGAATCAGCACCGCCATGATGCCCAGCACGCCGCCCAGCGCCAGCGATCCGGTATCGCCCATGAAGACCTGCGCGGGATGACAGTTGAACCAGAGGAAACCCAGGCTCGCGCCAATCAGCGCGGCGCAGAATACCGTCAGCTCCCCGGCCCCGGGCACGAAGGGGACAAACAGGTAGCGCGCGAGCACCGCGTTGCCGGCGATGTAGGTGAAGATCAGGAACACCGCCGTGACGATGAGCGTGCAGCCGATGGCCAGCCCGTCCAGCCCGTCCGTGATGTTCACCGCGTTGCTGCTGCCCACGATCGCAAACATCGTGATCAGCCCGCCCACCCAGGCTGCGTCGGTGAGCACGGCCTGCTTGAAAAAGGGCACCTGAATCTCGCTGATGAGCGGCCGGGTTTCCGGCATCAGCCACAAGGTGAAGGCGATGCCTCCGGCCAGCGTGAACTGCACCACGAGCTTCAAGTTCTCCGCCGCGCCCGCGCTCTTCTGCTCGGTCAGCTTCTTGTAATCGTCGTAAAAGC
>CAIPBN010000723.1 GCA_903863315.1 uncultured Verrucomicrobiota bacterium
AACTGGCTCTTGAACCGGCTGGCGGCCTCGGCCAGATCCCGGGCGCGCTGCCACGCCTCGGCTTGATGGCTGCGACGCAAGTGGCGGGAATAGTCGAGGGTCTTGGTGATCGTCGTGCTGAGATCGTCCAGATCGATGGGCTTGATCTGGAAATCAAACGCGCCGCGGTTCATGGCCGTGCGCAGATTGGCCACATCGCTGTAGGCGGACACGATGACGGTGGGCGTAAGCGGGGCAAGCGCCCGCAGGCGGCCCAGCAACGTGAGCCCGTCCATCTGGGGCATGTTGATGTCCGTGAGGATGAGATCCACGGCCAGTCCGGCCTCCAACTGGGCGAGGGCCTGCAACCCGTTGGTGGCGAAGACAAACTCGATTTCCTTGGCGCGCAGTTTGCGCCGGAAGGCCTGCCGCAGCATCGGTTCCACATCCGGCTCGTCATCCACCACCAGGATGCGGACCGGGGCGGACTGTTGGACATCAGACTGCATGGGTGCGGCGAGGCGGGGCGGCGCGGTTGCGTTTACCAGATCTTGGTCAGGACAAAAAGGCCAGTGCCACCGGCGGGCCGGTCACTGACCGCGAATTCCCGATAGTAGCGGAAGGCGAAGTGCAGCATGTATTTGGTCCAGAGCCAGTCCACTTCGGGCCCCACGCCAAACGCCATGTCCCGGGCACGCGGACCGGCGGAATCGTGGGTCAACTGCTTGGTGCCGTAGCCGACCACGCCCAGTTCCAGCGTGGGCTGGATGGCCTTGCTGAGGCCCCACTCCAGGTTCCAGTTGATGCCCGGGGTGATGCCGTCCGAACGCCGCGTGTGAAACTCGAAGCGGTGCGCGGTGGAAAACGCCCAGGTTCTTTCCTTGTCCAGATACAGCGTGGCCCCCATCGGAATCATGTGGCTCCAGTAGCCTTTGCCCGGTGAGGCGGGTTGCGCGGGCGACCACTCGCCCGTGGGTGCCCAGACGCCGTAGCCCAAGGCGAGATCGAGCTGTGGATAATGCCAGCCGATGAGGAGCGGCTCGATGAGGATGTCCCCCAGACCAGTCTCGGAAAAACGCGCGCCGCCAACGGTGAGCCCGGTATGCACGATCGGCACCGTGAAATCCGCCCCCACCTTGCCCCCGAGGAACTCCACGTCCGGAAAATAGAATACGCGGGTGGCGTTCACGTAGGCGAACACATCGAAGTTCACCGGCGCGGTATTGCCGGCCCCGTCCTTGAGGGTATCCGAGTGGTAGAACAGGTTGTAGTTCTTGGTGAACACGCCTTTGGGCGGAAGAGAGGCGTTTTTGATGCCCTCGGCTCCCATCGGATAATGATTGCCGCTGATCTGGGCCTGCCCTGCAACGCTGGCAAGCAGCAGTGCGGACGCGATCAAACTCCAGGAAAATGGACGGCTCTTGGGCACTTTCGCGGCAGGCAGATTGGATTTTGGCTGAACACTGGCTATGGCAATGGAGTGCATGTTGGTAACTCCCCTCGGGATTGCGGCTACTCCTGCAAACGCCCATCGAACAGGTCAAGCGGTTCCGTAGAATTCTTGCGCCCCCCCCTCCGACGTTGGTTAGCCTCAAACCCCGCCCCCCGACTGCTCGTTATTAGATTGCACTCGCGACTCCCCTGAGCCCAGATTCAGACACGTTCAGCTACGATGCTCTCGCTCGCCTCATGAAGGCTTCCGGCCATTGTCCCGTTGCCCGCCTGCGGGACGCGTGGCGTGTGAGCGCGGGAGCAACGAAGGAGTTTACAGGATCAGCTCAAGCCTGCGGTGGGAAAGCCCGCTCGTCGGGCTTGGACTTGCCCGCAAGCAATTTCCGCTGACCTTGCCGCATGGCCACGCTGCTCGTCATCGAAGACAACGAAAGCTACCGCATCCTGCTCGTGCGCCGACTCAAGCCGCGGGGCCACGAGGTGTTGACGGCGGTGGACGCCGAGTCAGGTCTGGCGTTGGCCCAGACCCGGCAGCCGCAATTGATCCTGCTGGATCTCTGGCTGCCCGGGATGGACGGCTGGCAGGCCAGTCGCCTGCTCAAATCGGACCCGGCAACCAAGCACATCCCCATCATCATCATGACCGCCCACGCGGTCCCGGGAGATCGGGAAAAGGCGCTGGCCAACTTGTGCGATGAATTTGAGACCAAGCCGATCAACTTCCCCGTCCTGTTCGAGAAGGTGGACGCGCTGCTCGCCCGCAACACGGCTGCCCCGCCCGCCCCGCCGGCTCCCTGATCCGGCTCCCGCACCACATGCCGGCCAGTGACATTCCGCCCAAACCAGTTCCCGCCCGCGTGGCCAAGGCACGCCACGACCTGCGCAACCCCTTGGGCGAGATCATTGGCTACGCCGAAATCCTAGCAGAGGAGGCCGTGGAACTGGGGCACCCGCAGCTGCAAAAGGAACTGACAGGCTTGCTGGCCACCGCGAGCTTGTCCGTGTCCACCCACGAGGACAGCTCGATGGGATCGTAATAGTTCACGTAGTCCAGCGGGAGCTCGTCCAGCAGCCGCTTCAACTCCGAACTGTCCGTGAAGGCCAGCTCCGGCGCGATGAGCAGCCGGCTGGTAAGGTCCATCAGGCGGTTGATGCCCAGCCGCTGAAAATCATAGCTGGCGCGGGTCTCCGAAAGGGCCTGCTCAAACGGCCGCGCACACTTCGGGCAGGGAGCCGAGGGCACCGGGGCCTGCCCAAACAACTGCGGCATGAAGTTATCGTCGAGCAAGCGGTCGCCAACCTGGCGCGCAGCGTCGAGCTCCTGGCCAGTCCAGCGAGGTGAGTTAGCCATGATGAAAGAGGAATGGATGAGGTTACTCCGGCAAAACTTAAACCAACGCCGTTGAGATCACTACGCGTTCAGAAATCGTGCAAGCACGTCTTCAGATCTGGATGAGCCGGCTACCTCCCGTTGAAGGTGAAAACCTCGGGTGCTCGCCAGCATCCGCCGCTCAGGGCCGCAGCACCGTGCGCAGCACCGGCTCAAAAGCATCGGCCTGCCGCATGAAGCCAAGATCGTTTGCATGCGAGGCGTCAGTGGCGCCCTCCGTGTCGTCGCCGTAAAGATGATCGCCCCCGATGTAATGGAGGTTGCCCACGCCCGCCTGCTTGAGCTGCTCATAGGCCTGCCGCAACGCGGCGTGGTTCTCGTCATGGAACTTGGACTTCGCCGGCGTGATCCAGTCGTTGGTGAAGCGGCGGTCCTCCACGAGGACGATGGGCGTGTTGGGCCGCGTGGCGCGGAGCAGCTTCACGAGCGGCACGCACTTGGCCGTCACATCGGCGGGGCTCATGTTCGGCAGGCAATCAATCACATACACGGCCGCGTCCACCTCGGTGAGCAGTTCGCCGACGGCAGTGTCCATGCGGCCGTTGCCGGAGAAACCGATGTTCAAGACCGGGCGATCAAACCGCCGTCCGAGAATCGCCGTATGCACCATGCCGGGGCGCGAGGCGCAAGCGCCGTGGGTAATCGAGGTGCCGTAGAAGACGATGGGTTTCTCAGTGCGGGGAGCTAGTCCTTCAAACTTCGCACCTGGGGGCACGCCGATTTCCAGCGACTCGATGCCGTTGTAAAGCGGGAGGTAGGCGGCGTATTCGCGCAGGCCCGGAGCAAGGCCGCTGATCAGCGTGGCCTCCACCTTTTGCGCACCCGGCCGGGTGACCTGCACCCAGCGCCACTGCCCCTTGTCGTTGCGGGCGTAGAGGTCAATGCCGCTGACGCCCGTGGCGGGCATGTGCGGCATGGCGAGCTGCGCCTTGGCCAACATATAGCGCGTGTAGATCACCGGGGCATCCGTCTTGAACCGCACCATCATGCCGGCGCTGTCGCGGCTCAGGCTCCAGACGGCGGGCGTGACCTTGCCTTCGGCCTTGGCGGGCAGGCGGTCGAACCAGCGCTTGCGCTCTTGATCGCCCCAAGCGCGGCCCTCGACGCCCCACTTGGTGACATCATGCCACGCGGTGTCGGCAGGGGTCGCTGGGGCGGCTGCCTTGGGCGGCGCAGGCTTGGGCGCGGGTTGCTGGGCAAAGACGGTGGCGGTGCAGAGCAGGGCCAGGAGGAGTGCGGACTTCATGGGGTGACTAAAAGGGCCGGATTGGCAGATGAGTGACACATGGTTGACTTCGCCAGTGTCGGAAACCCCGGTGCGGACGTCAACGCAAGGCATTACTCCCGGTGACGACGTGGAGCCGCGTTAAATGGAACGCCAGCTTCAACTGCACCGCGTCGGCTGAGCGCGCGGAGACTTCACACATTGGATGCTCCGGCTTAGGCTCGGTCCATGCAAACCACCGCGCTCCCGTCCGCTGCCTCCCGCCGCCGCTTTCTCGCCGCCAGCTCCGCCGCGACGCTCGCGGCTCCCGCCATTCTCCACGCCGCGAATCGCAGCGACAAACTCCGCATTGGCCTCATCGGCTGCGGCGGGCGCGGCACCGGCGCGGCGGCACAGGCGCTCACGGCGGACAGCAACGTGGAGCTTTACGCGATGGGCGATGTCTTCCAGACGCAGATCGAGAGCAGCCAGCAGTCGCTCAAGAAGCAGTTCGAAAAAGACCCGACGCGCGTGAACGTGGCGGAGACGCGGCAGTTCACCGGCCTCGACGCCTATCAGAAAGTGCTCCAGAGCGGCGTGGATGTGGTGCTGCTCACCACGCCCGGCGGCTTCCGTCCGTTCCATCTGCGCGCGGCCATCGAGGCAGGCAAGCACGTCTTCTGCGAGAAGCCGATGGCCGTGGACCCGGCGGGCATCCGCTCCGTGCTCGAATCCACCCGGCTCGCGAAGGAGAAGAACCTCGCCATTCGCGCGGGCTTCAACTTCCGCTTCGAATCGCCCTACCGCGCCGCGATGCAGCGGGTGCAGGACGGTGCGATTGGGGACATTGTTTCCATCTATTCCACGCGCATGAGCAACCGCCTCGCGCGCTTCGATGGGGTGCGCAAGCCCGGGCAGACCGACCTCGAATGGCAGCTCCGCAACTGGCACTACTTCGTCTGGCTTTCCGGCGACTTCATCCTCGAAGTCACCGCGCACAGCATTGACAAAGTCGCGTGGGCGATGCGCGACGTGCCGCCCGCGAAGTGCCACGCCAGCGGCGCGCGGCATCAGGCGACTGTCGGTGATTGTTTTGACCAGTGGGACGTGACCTACGAGTGGGACAACGGCGTGCTGGCCTTTCTCAAGACGCGTTACCAGAACGGCTGCCACAACGAGCATCGCGACGTGCTCATCGGCACGAAGGGCAAGTGCGAACTCGGCTGGGGCAGCGCGAAAATCACCGGCGCGATGAACTGGCGCTACGAGGGCGAGAAGCCCGTCTCGCACCAGGTCGAGCACGATGAGCTCTTCGCCGACCTGCGCGCAGGCAAGACGCCGAACGACGGCCAGCGCATGGCGCAGAGCACGATGATGGGCATCATGGGCCGCATGAGCGCCTACACCGGCAAGGAAGTGACATGGGACTTTGCGATGAAATCCAAGCTCGCCACGATGCCGGAAAAGCTGACCTGGGACATGAAGCTGCCGGAGCCGAAACCCGCCGAGCCGGGCAAGACACCGTTGGTCTGACCCGTAGATACTCACACCATGAAGACTCATTCTTGGCTGTCGCTGCGCCGACTGTTCGTCGGGCTGTGCCTCGGCTTCGTCGCGTCACTCCCCGCGCAGACTCCGAAAGCGGTCATTACGCCTCCGGCGGGCGGATTGCGCCTCACCATGCCGCCGACGGTTTACGCCGTGCCCGGTGTGCCGATGAACCTGCACTTCGCCAATGTCGTGCTCGCCAGGCCGGAGGCCAATCCCGCCTTCGCAGTCGAGTGCGGCATCGGCCAGACACTCTCCAACCGCTGGACACTGACTGCCACGACCGCCCAAGTGGGCCGACATCCATTGGCCATCCGAGCAAGCCAGGCTTCAGGCGGGGTTCCAGAACGCGCCCAGACCGTGGTCCACGTGGTGCCACCGGACGCGGGCAAGTCGCAGGACATCGCGCTGCTCATCGTCGGCGACAGTCTCACACACGCCTCCGCTTATCCAAACGAGATGGCCCGCTTGCTGGCCCTGCCGGGAAATCCAAAATGGCGAATGCTGGGCACGCACCGGCCCGCCAGCGCGGCGACGAACGTCGCGCATGAAGGCTACGGTGGCTGGACATGGAGCCGGTTCAACACGCTATTCAACCCCGAGCGCCCGATGCCCGGTTACACGAACAGCAGTCCGTTCGTCGCCGCCACCGGCCCGCAGGGGAAACCGCAGCTCGATGTCGCCAACTACATCGCAAAACATTGCGGCGGACGCGCGCCGGACTTCGTTACTTTCCTGCTCGGCATCAATGACTGCTTCCGCCTCAAGGCCGACGATCCCGCCGCGCTCGACGCCGGCATCACGCAGATGCTCCAGCAAGCCGACCTCCTGCTGGCCGACTTCCGCAAGGCTGCCCCGCGGGCGGAACTGGGTGTCGGACTTACGACGCCGGGAAACATCCGCGACGCCGCGTTCGTGGCGAACTACAAGCAGCAATACACCCGCGCCAACTGGCAGGCGGTGCAGCATCGCCTCGTGGAGCGGCAGCTCGCACACTTCAGCGGACGCGAGGCGGAGGGCATTTTCGTCGTCCCAACCGAGCTGAACCTGGACATCGTTGGCGGGTATCCCGACAACAACGCGGTGCATCCGAACACCACCGGCTACCAGCAAATCGGCGCGAGCTTCTACTCGTGGCTCAAGTGGCGGCTGGCCGAGCGCGACCGGATGAAGGCCGCGCGTTGACCCCGCGCCTCGTTCGCTTCAACCTGTCGGCATGAAAGCCATCCGCCCGTCCGCCACTTCATCGCCCGTCTTTTCACGTCGGCACTTTGCCAAGGCGACCCTCGCCGCCAGTGCCGCATTGGGCTTCCCTGCCCTCCTCAGTGCACGGAATCCGAATGACAAGCTCTCGGTCGCCATCATCGGCTCCGGTGGCCGCGGCGGCGCGAACATGGGCGGCGTGGCGCAGACCGAATACATCGCCGCGCTGTGCGATGTGAACCAGCGCAACCTCGTTGCCGCGAAGGCCAAGCATCCGCAGGCCGCGACCTTCACCGACTTCCGCAAGCTCTTCGACCACGCGAAGGACTACGACGCCGTGGTGGTGAGCACCTGCGAGCACACGCATGCTTTCGCCACGATGATGGCGCTGAAGGCCGGCAAGCATGTGTATTGCGAAAAGCCCCTCACCTATAACATCTACGAGGCCCGCAAGGTCCGCGAAGCCGCCGCCGCAAATCCCAAACTCGCCACGCAGATGGGCATCCAGATTCACGCGACCGAGAACTACCGGCGCGTCGTCGAGCTGATTCAGAGCGGGGCCATCGGCGGCGTGCGCGAGGTGCATGTATGGGTTTCACGCGCGTGGGGCTTGCAGAGCGCGGAGGCGGCGGCGCGCAACAAGGACATCGTCAACGTCACCGACCGTCCGCAAGCGGCCTCGCCGATTCCTGCCGGACTGGACTGGGACTTGTGGCTGGGCCCTGCGCCGGAGCGGCCGTTCAACGAGGTCTATTTCCCCGGCCCCAAGTGGTATCGCTGGTGGGACTTCGGCAACGGCACGATGAGCGACCTCGGCTCGCATTGGAACGACCTGCCCTTCTGGGCGCTCAAGCTGAAGGCCCCGCTGACGGTCGAGGGCTTCGGCCCGCCCGCGCACAAGGAAATCGCCCCCGCCTCCATGCACGCAACCTATGAGTATGGCGCGCGTGACGGCATGCCACCGGTGAAGCTCACGTGGTATCAGGGCGAGGACAAACCGAAGCTCTGGACCGAGAACAAGATTCCGCAGTGGGGCAACGGCCATCTCTTCGTCGGCGACAAGGGCATGCTGCTCTCCGACTACGGCAAGCACGTGCTGCTGCCGGAGAAGGACTTCGCCGACTTCAAACGCCCCGAGCCGACCATTCCACGCGTTAAGAGCCACTACGATGACTGGCTCACGGCCTGCAAGAACGGCACCCAGGCCAGCGCGAACTTCGAGTATTCCGGCTGGCTCACCGAGGCGAACCACCTCGGCAACGTCGCGTTCCGTGTGGGCAAAAAGCTGGAGTGGGACCCGGTGAATCTTCGCGCGAAGAACGCCCCCGAAGCCACGCCCTTCATCCAGCGCGCGTATCGCAAAGGCTGGAGCTTGTAACGGCTGCCAACGCTCGCACGCAATCAGCCCCCGCGACTATAGCGACCACTCCCGTTCAACATCCGCATGAAAACAGCCTCCGGCACCACGATCATTTCCAACGGCCAGCTCTTCGACGGCACCGGCGCACCGCCCGTGTCGGACGCTGCGCTGGTCATCGAAGATGGCCACATCCGCTATGCCGGCCCGGCCATCGGCGCGCCGGCCATGCCAGCCGAGGCGCGGCACATTGACGCGCACGGCGGCACCATCATGCCCGGCCTCGTCGAGGCGCATTACCACGCAACCTATTTCAACATCGAGAAGCTCGAAGACCTCGACATCAAGTATCCCGTCGAATACGTGTCGCTGCTCGCCTCGGTGAACTGCAGGCTCGCGCTCGAATGCGGCTACACAGCCGCCCGCTCGGGCGGCTGCCTCTTCAACTGCGACGTGTGGCTGAAGAAGGCCATTGAGGAGGACCTCATCCCTGGCCCGCGCCTGGTCGCCAGCGGCCGTGAGATTTGCAGCGCGGGCGGCCTGATGGACTGGAACCCGGACTTCCGCAAGATCGGCATGGACGGGCTGGTTTTCTGCATCAACGGCGTGGAAGACGCGCGCAAGGCCGTGCGGTCGCTGGTCAAGGACGGCGTCGAGTGGGTGAAGACTTATCCGACCGGCGATGCCGCATGGCCCGACCAGAACGACCATCACACGCTGTGCATGACCTTCGAGGAGATGCACGCCGTCGTCGCCACCGCGCACAACCACAAGCTCAAGGTCACCGGCCACTGCCGCGCCACCGAGGGCATCAAGAACGCGTTGCGGGCTGGCTACGACAGCATCGAGCACGCGACCTTCATTGATGACGAAGGGCTGGAGCTACTGCTGAAGCGCGACGTGCCCGTGGTGCCGGGCCTTTACTTCGAGCAGGCCAGCGTCGTGCGCGGCAAGGAGTTTGGCCTGCCGCAGCGCGTGATTGACGGGCATCAGGAAACCCTTGAGGGCGGCGCGGCCAGCTACCGGAAAATCCTCAAGGCGGGCGGGCGCATCGGCATGGGTGGCGACTATGGCTTTGGCTGGAACCCCCACGGGGACTACGCGAAGGAGCTGAGCTTCTTCGTGAACTACGTCGGCTTCAGCCCGCTGGAAACCCTCAAGTGCGCCACCAAGACCGGCGCGGAGATCATGGGCCGCAGCACCGACCTAGGCACGCTGGAGCCCGGCAAGCTCGCCGACGTGCTCGTGGTAGATGGGGATGTCGTGAAAAACATCGCGCTGCTGGAAGACCGGCAAAACCTCCTCGCCGTGCTGCAAGGCGGCGTGCTGAAGGCCGGCCGTCTGGCCACAAAGGAATTTGCCCACTAAACAAACGGAACACACTCAACGAATATGAACGACTTCAGCTCCCGCAGGTTATCACCAGCCGCCCAAGACGACACCCTTCGCCCGTCCCGAAACGCCATTTTCAGGCTGTTTTTATTGTGGTGCGTGTGTTTCGTGGGCCTCTCCTCCCAAGCCG
>CAIPBN010000724.1 GCA_903863315.1 uncultured Verrucomicrobiota bacterium
CGGCGGGCTATGCCCGCTGGCAGCAGCAACCTGATTGGCACTCGCGGAACTTCTCCCGCGCCGCAGTGTTTGCTAGCATCGCCGGCAGATGCCCGCCGACCTCGACCCCGATGCCGCGCTCATGCGCCGAGTGCAGCATGGCGATCGCGCGGCGTTCGAGGAGCTGGTCGCCCGCTGGCAGCAGCCGGTGCTGAACTTCGTCTTTCGCACCCTGCCCGACGCCACCGAGGCGGAGGATCTTGCGCAAGGCGTCTTCGTCCAGGTGTGGAAATCCGCCGCCCGCTATGAGCCGAGCGCGAAGTTCTCCACGTGGCTGTTCACCATCGCCCGCAATCTCTGCCTGAACGAATTCCGCCGCCGCACCCGGCACCCGGCCGATTCCCTGGATGCGCCCGCTCACGCCGGCACTGACGAACCGCGCGGCCACAGCGTCGAAGATCGGCAAATCATCATCGCGCCCGACGCCCTGCTCCGGAGCGAACTGGAGGCCAAAGTGGCGGAAGCCGTGGCCGCCCTGCCGGAGAACCAGCGCACCGCCCTGCTGCTCTGGCAGCATGACGACATGGCTTACGAGGAGATCGGCACCGTGCTCGGCTGCTCGCTTTCGGCGGTGAAATCCCTCATCCACCGCGCCCGCGAGACTTTGAAGGGCCGGCTGAAGCCCTACTTGCGCACCGGCGAATGGGAAAGCGGTCCCAGCAAGGATGAAAAATGAAACATCTTTCCCCCGTCACCGCGAAACTTTGCCACCCCTCCGGCGATTAACCCAAAGGCCAACATGAACGAGAACCAGTTTGAAGAGCTCCTCGCCCTCCGGTGGAAGCGCCGGCTGAACGAAGCCGAACAGATGCAGGTGGACGCCTGGCTGGCCAGCCATCCGGCGGAGCGCGCCCGGTGGGAGGCTGAAGTGAGCGCGAGCCGTGCTTTTCACGAGCTCCCCACGACGCCTGCACCTTCCAACTTCATGGCTCGGGTCTGGCAGCAGATTGATCAAGAAGAACGCCGCGCGGCCGCCGTTGCAGCCCGCTGGCCGAGCTGGCTTCGCTGGCCTTCCCTCGCGCAGCAGTTTGCCGTGCTGGCGCTGGTCTGCGCGCTCACGGCCATGGTGCTTCACCAGCGTCGCGCGCGCACCCCGGCCCAGCTCGCCCGAAGCGTCGAGCAGGTGGCCCCGCTCGCCCGCGTGCCGGATCTCGCCTGGCTGAAGGACTTCGAGGCCATCAGCCGCCTGAGCCAGCCCGGAGCGGATCTGGAGCTGCTGGCAGCCTTTGAACAAACCCGCTGAGCGATGCGCCCTTCCGTCCATCTTCTGGTCCTGCTGCTGACGGCGGTTTGCGCCCCGGCTGCGGAACCGGCTGCGCGCAATCCCGTGGTGATTTTCCGCGACTTGCTGGCGATGCGCACGGACGCCCGGGAGAAGGAGCTGGCCGCCAAGCCCGAGCGGCTGCGCACCGTCCTGGCCAGCCGGCTCCGTGAATATGACTCGCTCCAGCCGATAGAGCGCGAGGCCCGGCTGCGCTCCACGGAGCTGCGCTATCATCTTCACCCGCTGCTGACCACGCCGCTCCCGGAGCGCGCGGCCAAGGTGGCGGCGGTGCCGGAGAATTTCCGCCCCCTCGTCACCGAACGGCTGGCGGCCTGGGACAAATTGCCAGCCGAAATTCAGCGCGAAATCCTGGCTAACGAACGGCTCGTCCAGGCCATCACCCGACCAGCCGTGCCCAATGCCTTTCCGCCGCTGCCGCCAGGTCTGGTGCCAAAGGTGCCGGACAATCTCGCCCACTGGCAGAGCCTCAGCTCGCTCCAGCGCGAGCAACTGCTCGACAGCTTCACGCATTATTTCCGACTGGATGAGCAGGCGAAGACACGCGTCGTGGCCGCGCTGCCAGCGACCCAGCGGGCCGAGACGGCGCGGACCCTGGACCAGTTGGAGCAGCTCTCCCCCGACGAACGCGCCGCCTGCCTGACGGCGCTCAAGAAATTGGGCCAGATGTCCTCGGCCGAGCAGGCACGCTTTTACGCCAATGCCGAGCTGTGGCAGAAAATGTCCGACCGGGAACGCGCGGCCTGGCGCAAGGTGGTCATTGAATTTCCGCCCTTGCCACCCGGAGCCGGCCTGCCGCCCATGCCCCCGCTCAATCCGTAAGTGTCGGACCGTTGAACCCACTCCCTTGAACAGGAAAAATTGGTGCCGATCATCCCTGTCGTTGCCACCCATCCGTCCGCTGCCTAAGCTGACACTGTGCTCCGCAGACGTGTCCCTCACCTGCTCCTCGCCCTGACGCTGTTTGCGTCCGGTTCCAGCGGGCGCACCCAGACGCCATTGCACCCCGGCCTCGTGGCGTCTGCCTCCGACGGGCAGCGGACGGTGAAGTTCGCCCTGCCCACGCCGAACTTCACGTTGCTGCCCAACGAGTCCCTACATCCCACGCTCAAACCGAACTTCAAGGTCGAGTGGAACGGCGTGCTGAAGCTCGCGCGCAGTGGACGCTACACGCTCCGTGCGGACGCGAAGGTCTTCGTGGACGGGAAGGAAATCCAAGGCCAGCCAACGCAGCTCGAAGCTGGCGATCGACCGCTGAAAGTGGAGTTCACGCGCAAGCCCGGCGCGATGGCGCGGGTGCAATTGCAATGGGAGTCCGAGCACTTCGCGCGCGAACCGGTGCCGCACACGGCCTTTGGCAACCGCGAGCTGGCCTGGCCTGCCTCAGTCAATGAGCAGCTCGCGGTCAAGGGATCTTCGCCCGCACCGTTGCAGGAATTCCACCGGCTCACGCGGCAGTTGAAGTGCGGCGAGTGCCACGAGCTTTATGGCCCGGCGAAGCGTGAACTGGAGGGGGCCGAAGCGCCGCCCTCGCTCACCGACGCGGGCAACAAGCTGCGCGCAACCTGGCTCACGCAGGTGCTCGTCAACAACAAGCGCGTGCGCCCGTGGATGAAACTCGTGCCCGAGCATGGTGGCGAGGCGGCGAGGCCGTTGGTGAACCTGTTTGCACAACAGGCCGGCGCAGAACTAGGCGAGGGCGCGACCTTGCCGCCGCCTTCTCCCGCACAAATCACGGAGGGCGTGAAGCTGCTCGGTAAGGGCGACGGCGGACTGGCGTGCATCAACTGTCATGACTTCGCCGGGCATCGCTCGGCGGGCGACTTGCGCGGGCCGGACATGACGGAGATGCACGCGCGTGTCCGCACCGACTGGTTGCTGCGCTGGCTGCGCGAACCGAGCCGCCTTCAGCCGGGCACGGCGATGCCGGCCTTCTTCAGCGACATGCCCGCCGCGCAGGCGCAGGCCAAGATGGACGTGCTCGCCCGCGTGTTGGCGGGCGGCAACTCGCTGCCGCTGCCGGAAGGCCTGCTGGACAGCCCGCAAGATCACCGGCTGGTGGTGCGCGACGAGCCGGTGGTCTTCCGCACGTTCATCGCGGACTCCAGCACACGCAGCATCGCGGTCGGGCTGCCGGGCGGGGTGAACTACGTCTTCGACGCCGAGCAATGCCGCGTGCGCTACGCGTGGAGCGGCGAGTTCCTCGATGTCGCCAAGGTCTGGACTGGTCGCGGGGGCGGGCAGGCGGCCGTGCTGGGGAAGAAGTTTTTCACCGCGCCCGCCAGTTTCCCGTTGCGCGTGGGCAATCCCGACAGCGAGCCGACGGTGAAGTTCCGCGGCTACCGGCTGGTGAACAAGTTTCCTGAGTTTGACTTCGAGGTGAACGGCGTGCCGGTGCGCCAGCGGATTCGCAAGGCAGGTGACGTCCGGCTGGAGTGGGAGTTCGAGCTGGGCGAAACGCGCGAGCCGGTGTGGTTCGTGACCGCAGGCCAGTCCGTGGATGTCGCCGCCAACCTCGGAATCAGGGAGCAAGACCGGCTGCGGCTGCCACCGGGGACACGGAAGTTCACAATGACGGTGAGCGCGAAGTGATGGCCACGCAGATTCAGGGTGGAGCATGGTTGAGGTGCCTTGGCAGGGCGCGCTGGGGACAGACGCGCCCTACCGCAACATTGTCCCTGCTTGCCTCCTTCGATACTCCACACGTCTCTCGACAGCTCTCCCCAAAACCATGAACGAACCACTGGTAGAAGCGGCGCGCGAACTCAGCACTTCCGTCGGACGGCTGCGATTCAAGCCACCGGTAGCCTACGTTTACAATCCGCTGGATTACGCGTGGGCGGCGCACGAGCTGTTTCTCCGCAAGTTCGGCGGCGGGCGGAAGCGCGCGCTGTTCCTGGGCATGAACCCC
The DNA here is from genome assembly GCA_903863315.1 of uncultured Verrucomicrobiota bacterium. GTDB lineage: Bacteria > Verrucomicrobiota > Verrucomicrobiia > Limisphaerales > SXTU01 > SXTU01. The sequence continues at coordinate 4,233 of CAIPBN010000724.1, forward strand.
GGCCCGTTCGGCATGGCGCAGACGGGCGTGCCGTTTGGCGAGGTGGCGGCGGTGCGGGACTGGATGGGCATTTACACGCTCATCGCACAGCCGAAGCAGGCGCATCCCAAGCGGCCCATCGAGGGCTTCGCATGTCCGCGCTCGGAGGTGAGCGGACGGCGGCTGTGGGGGCTTTTCGCCGCGAAGTTTGGGACACCCGAGAAGTTCTTCGCGGAGCACTTCGTCGTGAACTTTTGTCCCTTGGCCTTCATGGATGAAGGCGGGCGCAATCTCACGCCGGACAAGCTCGGCGCGGCGGAAACGGAGAAGCTGTTCGCCGTGTGCGACGAGCACTTGCGGCAGGTCGTAGCAGCCACGCGCGCCGAGTGGGTCATTGGCGTCGGTGACTTCGCAGAGAAGCGGGCGCGCGAGGCGCTCGGGACAACTAACGTTCGCTTCGGCAGAATCCTGCATCCCAGCCCGGCGAGTCCTGCGGCGAACAAGGGTTGGGCCGAAGCGGCGGAACGGCAGTTGAAGCAACTGGGACTCTGGTGAGCAGAGAGAGTAACCAGTGTTCAGTAATCAGTAGGGACGGCCTTCCGCGCGCTGACTGAACACTGAATGCGGACCACTGGTTATTGAACACTCACCTTCACCTGCGGGAAAACTTGATAAAGCAGCAGGTAAATCACCACCCCGGTTACAGAGACGTAGAGCCAGATGGGGAGCGTCCAGCGCGCGATGGTCTTGTGGGCGGGAAAGTTTTCCTTCGCGGCACGACTCACGGTCATTAGCACAAGGGGGACGATGGCGATGGCCCCGACTAGGTGCGTAAGTAGGATGGTGAGGTAGATGGGCCGGAACCACGCGGGATCAACGAACTTCGTATGGGCCGCGCCGTGGACCTGCTGCATTTTCCAATGGTAGTAGAGGTAGCAGGCCAGGAACGCCGCCGAGGTGCAGAGCGCGGCAATCATGCTGTTGCGGTGCGCTTCCTTGCGCCCGGCCCGGATGTGGCCCCAGCCCAACACCAACAACACGGTGCAGGTGGCGTTAAGGCAGGCGTTGACGAGCGGAAGGTCGGTGTAGGTCATTTGTCTGGCTCCACCAGTAGCGCGTTGACGGTCTCAAGCAAGCGGGGTTTCACACTTTTTTCCCAAGTGCTGCTGGTCTGGCTC
>CAIPBN010000725.1 GCA_903863315.1 uncultured Verrucomicrobiota bacterium
CCGCGCCGGTCAGCGACACCACTGCGGGCGACCGCCGTCGAGCGCTGGCCGAGTGGTTCACCGCGCCGGAGAACCCGTGGTTCGCGCGCAATCTCGCCAACCGCCTCGCGGCGCATTTCCTCGGTCGCGGGGTCATCGAGCCGGTGGACGACGTGCGCGCCACCAACCCGGCGGGCAACCCTGCCTTGCTTGATGCGCTGGCCAAGTCGCTCGTGGACGCGCGTTTCGACCTCAAGCAGTTCATCCGCACCTTCACGGCCTCGCGCACCTACCAGCTCTCCGCCACGCCGAACGAGACGAACGCGCAGGACGAGCAGAATTATTCCCGCGCCCTGTTCAAGCGGCTGCCCGCCGAGGTGCTGCTGGACGCCGTCTGCCAGGTGACGGGCGTGCCCGAGAAGTTCGACGGCGTGCCAGCTGGCGTGCGCGCCATACAGCTCTGGGACAGCCAGACACAGCACTACTTTCTGAAGCTCTTTGGCCGACCCGTGCGCGCGACGGCGTGCGAGTGCGAGCGCAACAGCGAGGCGAGCATCGCGCAGGTCCTGCACCTGATGAACTCGCCCGGCCTGCAGGCCAAGCTCGCGCATGCTGACGGCCGGATGGCGCGGCTGGCCGCCGCGCAACCCGACCCGGAGCGATTGGCGGAGGAGCTTTACCTGACCTTCTTCAACCGGCTGCCGACCGACGCCGAACGGCAGCTTGCCCGCCGTCACTTCGCCGCGCACCCGAACCGGCAGCAGGCGGTGGAAGACCTCGCGTGGAGCCTGATGAACACCATGGAGTTCGTCTTCAATCACTGAGGCCTGTGCGACTGAAAATCCCTTTGGCCACGCCTCCCCTACCCCACTATTGTTCGCTGACCGTGCGCACAATTTGTCCCGCGATGTGCTCCCTGATTGCCGCCGTTCTGGCGGGCGGCTGCAACCCGCCCGAGGCCCCGAAGAGCAAGAAGGACAGCAAGGCTTCCGTGGTGCTGCCGTCGCGGGCCGTCCGCATCGCCACCATCGAATCCCGCCCCATGGAACGCGTGGTGTCCGTCACCGGTTCGCTGGCCGCGCTGGATCATGCCACCTTGAGCGTGAAGGTGCCCGGCCGGCTGCAAACCCTCACCGTGGACCTCGGCACGAGGGTGCGTAAGGGCGAGCTGGTCGCCCAGGTGGAAGCCGTGGACTACGATCTGAAAGTGCGCTCCGCGGAGGCGCTGCTCGCCCAAGCGCGCGCCCGGCTCGGGCTCCCGTTGACCGGAACAGACGACACCGTGAACCCCGAGGAAACCAGCACCGTCCGCCAGGCCAAGGCCACCGTGCAGGAGGCGTTCAAGCAGCGCGAACGACTTCGTGAACTGACCAAGCGCGGCATCAGCCCACAGTCGGAGCTCGAAGTCGCCGAGGCCAGTTACGAGATCGCCTTCAACCGCCATCTCGAAGCGCTGGAGGACATCCGCCAGCGTCAGGGTGTGCTCCAGCAGCGGCGCGTCGAAGTGGAGATCGCCCGCCAGCAACTGGCGGACACGCGGCTCCACGCGCCCTTCGACGGCGTGGTGCAGGAGCGCAAGGCGAGCCCGGGCGAGTTTTTGAACCTCGCCGCGCCGGTGGTCACCCTCGTGCGCGTGGACCCGCTGCGGCTGCGGCTGGAAGTGCCCGAGCGCAACGCCCCGAACGTGCGCGCCGGCCAGACCGTGCGCCTGATGGTGGAAGGCGATACCAACCACTACTCCGGCCAGATCAGCCGGCTGAGCGCCGCCATCACCGAGCAAAGCCGGATGTTCACGGTCGAGGCCGACGTGCCCAACAACGGCTCCCTGCGCCCGGGCACCTTTGTGCGCGCGGAGATTGTGGTGACCGAGCAGGAGCCCACGCTGGCCGTGCCGACGGCCGCGCTGCTGACCTTCGCCGGCATTGAGAAAATCTTCCTCGTGAAGGACGGCAAGGCGGTGGAGAAAAACATCAGCACCGGCCGGCGTGCCAGCGGATTCATCGAGATCGCCGTCGGCTTGAAGCCCGGGGACAACGTGGTGCTGAACCCCGGCAGCCTGCAAAACGGCCAGCCCGTGACCATCGAGACGGCAGCGGCCAGCGGCCAGCGGTCGGCCGTGGGAGGCAAGGCCGCCGCCGGTCCGGCTGCGGCGAAGAAGTCCGACTCCACCGAGAAATCCAAACCCAGCGGGCCATGACGAGTGACGCCCGCGCGCTCAGCGCAGCCCGCTCACATGGCCGCTGATGGCTTGCCGCCCTGATGCAAAAGCTCGCTGAAATCTCCATTCGCCGCCCGGTGTTTGGCACAATGATCGTGCTGGCGCTGGTGGTCGTGGGCATCGCGGGCTACCTGAAGCTCGGCGTGGATCGTTCGCCGCCGGTGGACATCCCCACCATCTACGTTTCCACCCGCCTGCCGGGCGCTTCGCCGACGGAGATGGAATCGCTCATCTCCCAGCCCATTGAGGAGCAGGTGAACACCGTCGAGGGCATCACCGAATTGCGCTCCATCTCGGGCGTGGGCAGCTCCTTCGTCGTCCTCCAGTTCGATCTCAGCCGGAAAGTCGGCGATGCGCTGGAGGATGTCCGCAACCGCATCGCCTCGCTCGGCAACGAACTACCCCGCGACGCCGAACCGCCGCAGGTCACGAAGTTCGACACCGAGCGCAGCGGCGTCATCACCGTCTCGCTCTCCGGCGATCGCTCGCGCCGCGAGCTGACCGAGCTGGCCGACAAAGTCGTGAAGGTGCATCTCGAACGCGCCCTCGGGGTCGGAGAGGTGGAAATCAGCGGCGGACTCCAGCGCGCGATCAACATCTGGGTGGACCCCAACCGCCTGGCCGCCTACCAGATCCCGATCACCGCAGTGCGTGCCGCAATCGTCCGGCAGAACGCGAACATTCCGGGCGGCAACGTCATTGCCAGCGTCCGCGAGCACACGCTCCGCACTGTCGGCCGCCTGACCCAGCCCGGCGAATTCAACGACCTCGTGGTCGCCACCGTCAACGGCTCGCCAGTGCGCATCCGTGACCTGGGCTGGGCGGAGGACGGCACCAAGGAGCAACGCACGGTGTCACGGTTGAACGGCCGCCCGTCCGTCACGCTCATCGTCAAGCGGCAGGCCGACGCCAACACGGTGGAGGTCATCGAGGCCATCAAGAAGAAGCTCCCGGGCATCCAGGCGCAGCTCCCCACCGATGTGCGGTTCGAGGTCATCGAGGACCAGTCGCGCTACATCTACGAGGCGCTTCACGAGATCAACGTCCACCTCGTGCTGGGTAGCATCTTGGCGAGCTTGGTGGTGTTCGCCTTCATGCGGAGCTGGCGCTCCACGTTCATCGCGGCAGTGGCGATCCCCTGCTCGGTGATTTCGACCTTCGGCATGATGTGGGCGCTGAAGTTCACCATGAACAGCGTCACGATGCTCGCGCTGGTGCTGATGGTGGGCATCGTGATTGATGACGCCATCGTCGTGCTGGAGAACATCTTCCGGTTCATCGAGGAGAAAAAGATGCACCCCTTCGACGCGGCGCGGGAGGCCACACGGGAAATCGGCACCGCCGTGCTGGCCACCACCCTGAGTCTCGTCGTGATCTTCGTGCCGGTTTCCTTCATGTCGAGCATCGCGGGAAGGTTCCTCTACCAGTTCGGCATCACTTCGGCAGTGGCGGTGATGGTCAGCCTGCTCGTCTCGTTCACGCTGACGCCCCTGATGTGTGCGCGGCTCTTCAGCTTTGGCAACAGCCACCATGCCAAGCCGGACGACGCCCAGTCCCGCGGCGGCTTTTACGGCTGGATGGAGCGGCTTTATCTCACCGTGCTGGCGTTTTGCATGCGCTGGCGGCTCGCGGTGCTCGTGCTGTCAATCGGCGTGATGGCTTCGTCGGTGCCGCTTTACCGGGCGCTGCAACAGGAGTTCACGCCGGGCAACACGGACGAAGGCGAGTTTGAGGTCGGGCTGACAGCGAAAGAAGGCACCAGCCTTACGCAGATGGAGGAAGTGGCCCTCGCTGCGGAACGCGAGCTGCTCGCCATGCCGCAGGTTCGCCTCGTGCAGGGTGGCGTGGGCTCCAGCCGGATTGGCGGCGCGAACACGGCCCGATTTTACGTGCGCATCGCGCCGCACCACGAGCGGGTCTTCATGTGGTCACGCCTGCTCTCCCGCGATCCGATGGCAGCCTTCAAAGGCAATTACACTCAGCGCGACGTGGTGCAGGAAGTTCGCGCCCGACTGCGTAAAATCCCCGGCGTCCGCGCCTCCGTCCGCGCCGGTTCTGGCTCCATCAGCCTCGGCGGTCCCAACTACGAAATTGATTTCTCCATCCTCGGCCCCGACTTGGAGTCACTCTCGAAATACGCCGAAGAACTCCGTGCTCGCGCCGGTGAGCTTGGCCTGGCCGACGCCGACACCACGCTCAAGCTCGACAAGCCGGAATACCGCGTCCAAATCAACCGCGAGCGTGCCGCCAACCTCGGCGTGGATGTCGAGGACATCGCCACCGCCCTGCGCATCATGGTGGGCGGCGATGACCGCGTCTCCCGGTTCCGGGACTCCAGCGTGGGCGATGATTATGACGTGCAGATCCGCCTGGCCGACGGCATGCGCAATGACCGGGAGGCCATCACCCGGCTCCACGTGCCCCGGGCGGGCGGCGGCCTCGTGCGGCTCGACAACGTCGTGGACGTGGTTGAGGGCCAGACCGCCTCGCGCATTGACCGGCTCGACCGACAACGGCAGGTAAGCATCCGCGGCAGCATCGCGCCCGGCTACGCGCTGAAGGATCGGTTGGAAGCACTGGAAGACGCCTTCAAGGAAATGAACCTCCCGGCCACATACAGCACCAAGGTTTCCGGCCGGGGCCGCGAGCTGGAGCGCACCTTCACGGAATTTCTCTGGGCGTTCCTGCTCTCGGTGATCTTCATGTATATGATTCTCGCGTCTCAATACGAGAGCCTCGTCCATCCTTTCACGATCCTGCTCTCGCTGCCGCTGTCCCTGCCCTTCGCGCTCTTCTCGCTGTGGGTGACCAACAACACCCTCAACCTCTACTCCGCCCTGGGCCTGCTCGTGCTCTTCGGCGTCGTGAAAAAGAACGCCATTCTCCAGATCGACCACATGAACACCTTGCGCGCCCATGGCCTGGAGCGCCTGCAAGCCATCATGGACGGCAACCGCGACCGGCTCCGTCCCATCCTCATGACCACGCTCACGCTGGTCGCCGGCATGATCCCGCTGGCCTTGGGCACCGGTCCCGGAGCCGAGGAACGCCGGGCGGTGGCCGTGGTCGTAATCGGCGGCCAGTCGCTCTGCCTGCTGCTCACGCTGCTGGTGACTCCTGTGGTTTACTCCTACTTCGACGACTTCGCGCAGCTCTTCCAAAGAAAGCCCGCTGCGGCCCTTGCACCATCGTCACCCGTGGAGAGCATCGTGGCGAAGTAGCCTGGCGCTGACATGCCGACGCAGGGAGAGGCCCTTTTGGCTTCGCCGGCTTCGCGCGAACCATTCCGGCCACGCTGCTGAAGAACACGCTGCAACCACCGCGCTGCTTGATCCCGCCGGGAGACTCGTCGTATCAATCCACCGTGCCCTCGCTGCTGCAATCCACCACCTCCATCACCTGCCGCCTAGTCATGGCGAGCGTGTTCGTGGTGGCGACGCTGACAGCGACTGGAGCGCCGACCCCAGTGGACTTTGCCCGCGAGGTCCGCCCGCTGCTGGTGAAGCGCTGCCTCGCCTGCCACGACGCCGAGCACGCGAAGGGCGGGCTGCGCCTCGACTCCCGCGAAGCTGCGCTGAAAGGCGGCAAGTCCAAGCAGCCCACGCTCGTCCCCGGCGCGCCCGCGAAGAGCGATCTGATCAAGCGCATCAACACGCATGACCCGGACGAGGTGATGCCACCCAAGGGCGGCTCGCTCACCTCGGCGCAAACCGAACTGCTCACGCGCTGGATTGCCGAAGGCGCGAGCTGGCCTGCTGATGCGGGGAAGCACTGGGCCTTTGTCCCGCCGGTGCGGCCCGCCGTCCCTGCGGTGAAGCACAAGGCGTGGCCGCGCAACCCGATTGACCACTTCATCCTCGCCAAGCTGGAGGAGCGCGGCTGGCAGCCATCGCCCGCAGCCGAGAAGCGCGTGTTGCTCCGCCGCGTGTTCCTCGACTTGACCGGTCTGCCGCCAACGCTTGCCGAGCAAGATAGGTTTCTCGCGGACAACTCTCCCGATGCTTTCGCGAAGCTCGTGGATGACTTGCTCTCTCGCACCGGCTACGGCGAACGCTGGGGCCGCCACTGGCTTGACCTCGCGCGCTACGCCGAATCCAACGGCTACGAGCGCGACGCCGCCAAGCCCAGCGTCTGGCGCTACCGCGACTACGTCATCGCCGCCTTCAACTCCGACAAGCCCTACGACCGCTTCATCCGCGAGCAAATCGCCGGGGACGAACTGCCCGACGCGAACGCCGAGACACTCATCGCCACCGGCTTCCACCGCCTCGGGCCGTGGGATGACGAGCCCGCCGACCACTTGCAGGATCGCGCGGACCAGGTGGACGACATGATTCGCACGACCTCGCAGGCCTTCCTCGGCGTCACGCTCGGCTGCGCGCGCTGCCACGATCACAAGTTCGATCCCCTCACCGCACGCGATTACTACGGCCTCGCCGCCGTCTTCGCACCGCTCAAGCGCACGCAATCCGGACGCAGCGACCTCGACGCGCCGGCTGGCACGCGCGCGGAACTCAAGGCGCTCACTGAGCGCGACCAGCGCATCGCGGCGCTGACGAACGAAGTGGCTGCCGCTCGTTCCGCGTTCCGCACCGAGTTCCTTGCCGGCGGCAAATCCACCCTGCCCGCCGATGCAGTTGCCGCCTTCCGCACCGATGCGAAGCAGCAAACTCCCGCGCAGAAGGAGCTGGTGAAAAAGTTCACGGCGCAGTTGGAAGCGGAGGTGACGAAGGCGCAACCCGCCGCCCTGCGCGAGAAGCTCGCCGCCACCGAGGCCGCTATCGCCGAACTGCGCCGCGCGACACCCGACCTGCCGCGCGGCTACTTCCCGAGCGAGCCTTCGCCCGCCGCCCCGAAAAGCTTCGTTCTCCTACGTGGCAGCGCGCACAGTCCCGGCCCGGAAGTCTTCCCCGCCGTGCCCGTGGCGCTCACGGCGAAGCAACCGACCTTCCCTGCGCCCGACGAGTTCACCACGCGCCGCCGGCTCACGCTCGCGAACTGGATCGCCAGCGCGGACAACCCGCTCACCGCGCGCGTCCTCGTGAACCGCATCTGGCAGCACCACTTCGGTGAAGGTCTCGTGCGCACGACGAGCGACTTCGGCCTCATCGGCACCGCACCCACGCACCCGGAGCTGCTGGACTGGCTGGCCGACTGGTTCGTGAAGGAAGGCGGGTGGTCGGTAAAGAAGCTGCACCGGCTCATTCTCGCGAGCGCGACGTGGCGGCAAGCAACGAGGTATCAGGGTTTGAGGGTGCGAGAGAGCGAGGGGAAGACTGCGGCTTCGTCCACACTCTCTCACCCTGACACTCTCACACACTCTCACGCCGCCGACCCGGAGAACCTGCTGCTCGCTCGCTTCCCCTACCGCCGCCTCGAAGTCGAGGCCATCCGTGATTCGATGCTAGCGGTGAGCGGAAGGCTGAACCCGCGCGTCGGCGGGCCGAGCATGTATCCCGAGGTGCCCAAGGAGGCGCTCGCCGGCAGCAGCGACCCGGACAAAATCTGGAAACCCTTCGACGAAGCCGACGCCTCGCGTCGCACCGTGTATGCCTTCCTGAAGCGCTCGTTCATGGTGCCGATGCTTGAAGTGCTGGACGTGTGCGACACCACGCAAAGCAGCGACAAGCGCGCCGTCACCAGCGTCGCCCCGCAGGCGCTGACGCTCTTCAACGGCGAGTTCGTCAACCGCCAGTCCCGCCACTTCGCCGACCGCCTGAAACGCGAGGCGGGTGCGAAAGTGGAGGCGCAAATCCAGCTCGCGTGGCGGCTCGCCTTGGCGCGTCCGCCCAAGCCCGAGGAACTTGCCGCGATGCAACGCTTCCTCGCCGAGGAAACCGCCAGCCAGTTGAAGGAGGCCACCGCCGCCGGCAAGAACATCTCCGCAGACGAAGCCGCCCAAGCCGCCCTCACCCAGATGTGCCGCGTGGTGCTGAACTTGAACGAGTTTGTGTATCCCGACTGAGCAGTGACGAACACCCCGACAAGCCAAAGAGCACGGCGCGCGTCTTGGAGTGCG
>CAIPBN010000726.1 GCA_903863315.1 uncultured Verrucomicrobiota bacterium
CGGTGCTGGCTGACAACGCCGGCAAGGACGCCGTGCTGCGCCATTCCGCCGTGATGGGTCTGGTCGGCTGCGCTGATGCCAAGGGCCTTGCCACCCTCAAGTCGCATGCCTCACCTGCCGTGCGGGTGGGAGCGGTCGTAGCGCTCCGTCGCTTGGAACGTGCGGAGGTCGCCGAGTTTCTTGCCGACAGCGATCCCGCCGTGGTGCTCGCCGCCGCCCGGGCCATCAGTGAAGTGCCCATCGCCCAAGCCCTGCCGGCACTCGCGGCGTTGCAGCCGGACTTTGGCAAGTTTGCCACCGAGCAGCAGCCAGCGCTGGCCCGCCGCATCCTGAGCGCGAATTACCGCCTCGGTGACACCGCCTCCGCCCAGCGCCTTGCCGGCATCGCGGCCAACGCCAACATCCCCGACGCCGCGCGCGCGGAGGCCCTCGACCTGCTCGCCGAATGGGCCAAGCCCTCCGGCCGCGATCGCATCACCGGCCTGTGGCGTCCGCTCCCAGCCCGCGATGCGAAGCTGGCCGCGACCGCCGCGCAACCCGTGCTGGCCAATGCGCTCCGCACGGGGGCCACGCCGGTCCGCCTCGCCGCCGTGAAGGCGGCCACGCAGCTCAACCTGAGCGAGGTGAACCCGGTGCTGTTCGAGCTGGTCTCCGATGCCAAGGCCGATTCCGGGGTCCGCGTCGGGGCCTTGAACCGCCTCGCGGCGACGAAGGACGCCAACTTGGCTGCTGCCGTGGAGCTGGCCGCGAAGGACAAGGCGGAGGCGCTGCGCATCGCCGCCACGACGATCCAGTCCAAGAGCGCCAAGGGCAGCACCGTTGCGCCGCTGCTCGCCATCCTCGCCAAAGGCTCCCTCGGCGAGAAACAGAACGCCATTGTCACCCTCGGCAACACCCCCGGGGCCGAGGCGACCGCAGCGATTGCCTCGCTCGTGGATCAATTGACAGCCGGCAAGCTCGCACCGGAGCTGCACTTGGAGACCCTGGAGGCGGCGGAGCAGAGCAATGATGCCGGAGTGAAAGCCGCCCTCGAACGCCGCAAGGCCACCCGCAAACCCGAGGACACCCTCTGGAACTATCGCGTCGCCCTCGCGGGCGGCAATCAGGAGGCGGGCCGGAAGATCTTCCTCGAACGCGTGGAAGCCTCCTGCGCGCGCTGCCACAAAGTGGGCGCGGACGGCGGCGAGGTTGGCCCCGTGCTGGACGAAATCGCCACCAAGCAGACGCGGGAATATCTGCTGGAGTCGCTCGTCGCGCCGAACGCGAAGATTGCGCCCGGCTTCGAGACGCTGCTGGTGGTGCTGAAGGACGACCGCAACTTCGCCGGCGTGGTGAAGTCCGACACCCCCACCGAGCTGGTCATCAATTCGCCGGAGGACGGGATCCTGAAGTTCAAGCGCAGCGAAATCGCCAAGGTCCAAAAGGGCCAGTCCGCCATGCCCGACACGATGATCCAGGTGCTCTCCAAGCGCGACATCCGCGACTTGGTGGAGTTTCTGGGGTCGCTGAAGTGAAGAGCGGGGAAGTTTTCAGTAAACAGGATTCAGTGTTCTGTCGTATGCGAGCGCGTCCGCTGCCACTGAACACTGAATACTGCTTACTTCTTCCCCTTCTTCGCCCGATGCGCCTTCGTCTTCGCGATGTAGGCCACCGCGTCCGGCGTGTTGCAACTCGTGTCCCCATGATCCACTTCCACCTTGCCGATGCGCTTCAATGCGGCCATGTCGCCGTATTTCGCCACATCGAGGCTGTCGGTGAAACCGGGCAGCAGGCAGTTCATGCGGATGTTCTTTGGGCCGTAGCGATCGGCGTAGAGCTTGGCGAAGGCCGAAACCCCGGCGCGATAGACGCAAGACGCGGGA
>CAIPBN010000727.1 GCA_903863315.1 uncultured Verrucomicrobiota bacterium
AAGCGGAGACACCTCGCACCCGTAAGGTCGCGTTGCGCACGACGATGGTGCTGGGCCTTGCGCGCAACAGCGTGTTCCCCGTGCTGCGGCGGTTGGCGAGGCTGGGCCTCGGTGGGCGGATGGGCAGTGGGGAGCAGTTCGTGTCGTGGATGCACGAAACGGACTTTCTGCGCGCGGTGGAGTTTCTCATCGCACACGAGGAGCTGAGTGGGCCGGTGAACTTCGCGGCTCCCAACCCGGTGCCGAACCACGAGCTGATGCGCGCTTTCCGCGAACTGGTGAGGATGCCCATCGGCCTGCCGGCGACCGCGTGGATGCTGGAGGTGGGCGCGTTCTTCCTGCGGACCGAGACGGAATTGATTCTCAAGAGCCGGCGCGTGGTGCCTGGACGGCTGTTGAAGGCTGGGTTTGAGTTTCGCTATCCCGAACTGCGTGGGGCACTGGCAGAGTTGCAAGCTCGGGTGCCGTGACCGTGCAGTCCGAAGGCGCAGGCTCGACAAGCTTTCCCGGCCCAGCACACTGCGCGCGAACGCGGCAACCAAACCCACTCCATGATTACCCTTCTCGTTGGCACCAATCGTCCCGGCAGCAACACGCGGCTCGTGGCGCGGCAGATTGAAGGCCTTTACGCCGAGTTGCAGCATCCCGTGCGCGTGCTCGACCTCGCGCAGTTGCCGCCGGAAGTCTTCGCGCCGACGGCCTACGCGGAGAAGCCCGCCAGCTTCGCGCCTTTCGCCGATGCTGTGTTGAGCGCCTCTGGTCTGCACGTCGTGACGCCGGAATACAACGGCTCCATGCCTGGCGTGCTGAAGTATTTCATCGACCTGCTCAAGTTCCCGGAGAGCTTCGAGCGGCGGCCCGTGTGCTTCACGGGGCTGGCGGCGGGGATGTGGGGCGCGCTGCGACCGGTGGAGCAGCTCCAGCAAATCTTCGGCTACCGCAACGCGCACATCTACCCGGAGCGCGTGTTCATTTCTGGCATCGGCAATCAGTTGGGCGCGGACGGGCGGCTCAAGGACGAGGAACTGGTCGGGCGATTGCGCAAGCAGGCGGGGGGTTTTGTGGAGTTCACGCGGCGGTTCTCGGTGAAGTGAGATGTGGTATCCGCCGAGGCCGCGTTGGAGTTCAGATTGCGGCTCGCGTTCCTGTGCAATTGGTCACTGATGTCCAAGGCAGGGGATGGAAGCAGAAATTCGCTGGCTGGCGCGCGCTCAAGTCCAGCTCGACCGTCAGCCATCCGCCGTCCTTGAGCAACTGGATGCCGGACAGCGAGGGACAGAGCTGCACGTTGAATCTTCGCCACACCTTTGCCTGATGCAGCGCGGTGCTCATCCGGGCGATGCTCACACCAAGCCAGCGGATCGGGGGCAGTCCGGCAAGCAGGCGGCTTTTGCGAAGAATGAGTTGGGAGTGCAGATGGCCGATGACGGTCGCCTCGATTTGCCCCAGTCGGGCGGCCACTTCGGGCAGCTCGGCGAGGAAGGGCAGGGCGGTCGGATCGTGGCAGAAGAGCAGCACCCGCTGATCTGGCTGCAAAGCCGAGAAAGCCCGTCGCACCGTCTCCAGGTGTTCGCGTCGCAGGGCCTCCCAGGCGGCATGTTCTTCCAGTGGGGCTTCGCGTAGCAGCACGGGCAGCGCCAGCAGGGTGGAGGTGACGCCTATGAGCACGTAGGCCCCCCGGCTGAACTGCCAGAAGGGTTGCAACCCCAGTTCGTTCACCGTGCGGGACCAACTGCCCAGCCGCAGCCCGCCTTTCCCGCCCACCAGACTGGTCTTGCCGAGCTCGTGATCCCCAATGGTGGCGTGGAGGCGGTTCCCAAACCGGGTGCGCAATTTGGCGAGACACTCCTGCGCGCTGGAGAAAGCCGCGTCATCCATCAGGCCAATGAATGCGGAGTCTGCGCTGTAATCGCCGTTGGCGACAACGATGTCCGCAGGGCCGCTGCGTTGGAGAAAGGCTTCGAGAAAGGGTCCATTGCCCAGCGGGTCGCGCAGCCAGTAGCAGCCCCGGTAAATCGCCAACAACCGCCGCACCACCCAGTTTGGCGCGCAGGCCAGCTCATAGCCACGGCGTGCCCGTTCGGCAGGGCCGGCGAAGTGCGGGTCGCTGAGGATCAGGACTGTGGCCGGGCCGGACATGGCGCGAGTGTGGCAGCGGATTTCGGGGGGAGGCAATGGTGGTCTGGCGGCGTGCCGGCGATTTGTAATCACCGTTCGTGGGTTCCAGCCGGTCGAGGTGATTCTGGGCTATCCCCACCCGCAACGCGGCGATTGCAAGTCGCCGGCACGGATTCAAGGGACTGCCAACAAAAAGCCCCGCCGGGTTGCGGCGGGGCTGGGTGCCGATTCAGGTTTGAAGACTACTCTGCTACTTCTGCTTCAGCGCAGCAGGCAGCTGACTGACAGATGTGGATACGTCCGCCGGGTTGTTAATGACTGTCACACCTCCACCAAGGTCCGTTTGTCCCGCTCCTGTGCCGATGCTGTTTGCGGCGGTAGCGGTTTGGGTCTTTTCCCCTTCAGTCGCTGCTCTAACCGTCGCTTGCGTAAGCGCCGTGCCATCTGCCGGAGGTGTTAAGGCTTGGCCGGCTGTAATGGTAACTGTCACGCCGCCTTGGGTGAAATTCACGGTGCCGCTGGTGCAGATGATGCTGGTGATGCGCCCGCTGGCATCGGTCTTGACGGAGTAAACGGTGCCCCGGATGCCAGCGACGCCGCTGGCGGACTTGATTTCATACTTCGAAGCCTTGGTGAGCTTGTTGACGACGTTTCCGGTGATGGCGCCCCGGTTCACGTTGAGCTGGGTGGTGACGGTGCGGTCCGCAATGTTCGCTATGTCGAGGTTGTCA
>CAIPBN010000728.1 GCA_903863315.1 uncultured Verrucomicrobiota bacterium
CGTCGTTGATGCCGATGAAGACCACAGCGACGTCCGCCTTCTCCGCGGCAATAACCGCCGCGAAGGGCTTCTGCGCGCTGCTGCCGGGATACGCGCTGTTGGTCGAGCCATCGCGAATCTGCAACACGCCGCCGCCATTGATGCCGCGGTTCACCAGCTTCACGGCCCGCCCCTTCGCGCCCTCGCCGGACTTCAACGTCTTGTCCAGCAGCCCGACAAACCCGTTCTGCCACGTGGTGGAGTCGCCAAAGAAGACCACCGTCATCCCATCCTTGAGCGGACTGCCGGCGGCGGACAAGGCGGTGAGTCCGGGGACGTCGTAGAGTTTCTTCCGCGCTGCCACGGCGTCCGCTGAAACATCGAACGGCGGCTGCGCGGCCTTCATCACGGTGCCGGGTGCCAGTTGCCCGTCCGCCCCCATGGTCGCGGTGTAGAGCCCCTCCGGCCGACCCGCCGGCGACGCGAACCCCACGCGGGCAAGCTGCGCCGCGCTCAGTCCATTCGCATCTTTGCCAAAAGCAACCTTGTCCCGACCGGGCTTGAACCCGCGAATTGTCAGCGTCTTGGCGAGATTCCACGGACGACCGCTGCTGTCCCCGATGAGCAACGAGGCTGGATTGGTGCCCAACGAAATCACCCCGTGAGTCGCCAGCGTCAGCGACGTGAACTTCTCGTCATGGCCTTGCAGGTCCAAGCTGCTGACGCCCGTCCCGCCCAAGGTGACCTGCGCCGCGTCGTTGATTTGATGCGCGCGGTTGAGCTTCACCATCGCGTCGCCCTTCACGCCGATGAGCAAGTCACCGGGAATGGCATCCACCCCGGCGGGCTTCTCCAAATCGAGCACGCCGTTGACCAGCGTGAAGGTGCCTTGGAACGTGTTGGGCGCGCGGCCCGTCAGGACCGACGGTGCGACCTGCGGCACACGGCCACCCCGCCACTCCACCGAACCCATCCCGGAAATCGCACCGCTGAACACCGTCCGGTTGCCGCCGCCCGTCTCGACGATGAACGCGTGGCCATTGAGGTCGAAATCACCGCCCTGCGTTCCAGTCATCCAGCCAAAGGTCGTGTTGCCGGTGAGCTTGTAGTTCGCATCCTTGCCGAATTGCTGGGTGGGATTCACCAGCTCGCCCGCGACCTCGGCAGCGGGGAGCGCGACGCGCGACGCGAGCAGCAGTGCCGTGGCGAGCAGAAGCCGTGTTTTCATGCCGGGAGTTTTACCAGACGGCCGCCGTGAATGACATCACCGCCGCTGGGTGGTTGCTGGACGCATCAGAGCACTGCCCCCGGCTCGCAGCGGCTGCGCACGCAGAGAACCCTCGGTCATTCCCAACCCCTCGCTCGCAGCCCAGCCGCTGCGGGCGGGGACCGCCCGCGCGCCGGGGGCGGTGTCAAGATACGCCCGTGGCTACTTTGCCGCCTTCACCGCGCCGACCTGCTGCGCGAGCTTGTGGACGGACGCCGCGATGCGGTCCTCGATGTTGCCGGCCCAGCGGAAGGCGGGGCGGCCATACTCGAAGAGGAACGTGCCGCCTTCGTAGCCGCCTTCCTCCCACACGCGGCGCGACGGGATGTAGGCAATCATGTCATCCGCGTAACCCATGACCCATGTGCCGGGGCCGAACTCGCGTTTGAAGCGCAGCGCGTAATCCACCACCGTCTCCGCGCCCATGCCGATGATGAGCATCTCCGTCCCCAGCCGCCACGCGTGGACGGGATACGGATACGCGTCGGGGAACTGCTTGCGCCGGTCCAGCTCCTGCAACATCCGCGTTGCCCAACGCGCGCGGATGGCGTTCGTCTCTTTCACGGCGGCTTCGAGTTCCTCGCGGGAAACGGTTTTGAGATAAGGCAGGTCAATCATCTCGAAGGCCGTGCGCAGCCCCGACGAGACGGGCTTGAGCGGCTGCCTCAAGGCTTCCTCGACTCCCGCGGCGAGCATCTTGCCGTAGCGCTCGCACAACTCGACGCTCCGACGCGGCAGCGGATTTTGGTCGCCGCCGCAGGTGTTCACGAACATCGCCATCGCGCCGGGATGCGCCTGCTCAATCGCCAACTGCGCGAAGCCGGGATAGTCGCCGCACCACGTGAGAAAACTCAGCGTCGTCGGGTGACACGCGTAGCCGAAGAGCACGGCTTCGAGCTTGCCGCCCGGCCGCGTGACGGTGAGCACGGGCACGCTGTGGTCCACGGGGCCTTTGAGCGGCTCGCCGCGAGCGATGATGCCGGGCACCTCGGCCTCCTTGTTGTTGCGGCGGTTCACGGCGAACGTCGCCTTGCCCTCGCCCTGTTGCAGGTTCGCGGGCGCGAGTCGCGCGAGGGATTCGCCGACCATCGCGACGCAGTTGGTCACCATGAGCGCGGTGTATTCCTCGACCAGCGCAACCTGCGCGGCCTCGATGGGGTAGTAATCCACGAGGTCGTCGCCGAGGCGCGGGCCGCAGTGGTTGTGCGAGAAGGTGAACATGACCTGCGCGCGTTCGAGCTTGAACTGCCGCTGCAACTGCTCGAACACGCGGTCGCTCATCACCTTGGGCACACCTTGGAAATCGCTCGTGATGAGCACGACGCGCCGGCCCTCGGCGTCCTCGAGCGCGAGCGCCTTCATCCAGAGGTCGTGGAGCTTGCCGTCGGGCGCGCGCTTCGAGCCGTAACCGGCGAGCCACACGGCCTTCTCGGGCGTGATGACGGCCTTGGCGAGGCCCGCCTTCCAGCCCGGCGCGGCGAACACGGGCAGGGCCAGCGCGACCAAGGTGAAGAGGCTAATGACCAGCGGTAGCCGCCGACGTGAGGAGGCTCTGACTCCCTCCGCCGGATTCAAAGTGAGCCTCCTGACGTCGGCTGCTACGGGGTGCGATGCTGCGCTCGGGGAGTTCATTTGGCTTCCTTGGATTTGGGTTGGCTGATGATTCGCAGGCACACCTCGGCGAAGCGTTCGTCGTCGAGGCTGGCCGAAGCAGCCCGCGCGCAGAAGATGGCGCCTTCGCCCACCAACCGCAGCGCTGTGGCCGCAATCTCTACCGCCTGTTGCTCGGCCTTTTGCGGGGCGAGCGCTTCGTAGGGCGGGTGGCACACGACGAGGTCAAAGCTGCGCTGGGCCTGCTTCAGCCAGTACAG
>CAIPBN010000729.1 GCA_903863315.1 uncultured Verrucomicrobiota bacterium
CAGCCGACTTGCCCCGGCTCGCCCATGAGTCAACTCCTCTTCTCCTTGGCGTTTCTCGTCGGCCTGTTCTGGCTCGTCGAGCACCTCTGCGGCAACAAGCGCGGGCAGCCTTGGCGACGGTCACAGATGCTCACCGACGTGCTGCTCTATGCGTTCGATGCGCTGGTGACCAAGCCCATCAACCTCGTTCTCATCAGCGTCGTCGCCGTGCTCTTCCTCGTGCCGCTGGGCGTCATCTCGTGGGAGGCACTGAAGGCTGGGCAATACCAGGGCTTCGGTCCGATTGCGCGGCTGCCGGGCTGGGGACAATTCCTGCTGGCCTTCCTGCTGGGCGACTTCCTGCTCTACTGGATTCACCGCGCCTTCCACGGCGGCAAGCTCTGGCGGTTCCACGCCGTGCATCACAGCTCGGAGCGATTGGACTGGCTGGCCAGCGTGCGCGGGCATCCGGTCAACGACATCGTCGCCAACGCGCTGCTGTTCTTTCCGTTCCTGCTGCTGGGCTTCGGCCCGGGCGCGGCGGCGGGGGCCGGTCCGGCATTGGGCATCTTCGCCCTGCTGGGCCACGCGGACGTGGACTGGGACTGGGGCCCGCTGCGACACGTCATGACCTCGCCGGTCTATCATCGTTACCACCACTCCAAAGACCCGGCTGCGATGGACAAGAACTTCGCCAGTTTTCTCCCGCTGTGGGACGTCCTCTTCGGCACGCACTACCTCCCGCGCGACCGCAAGCCGGGCAACTTCGGCATCCACGAACCGGTGCAGCACACGTTTTGGGGCTTGATGAAGCTGCCGTTCCGCACGCCGTCAGCCGCTGTTCAAAGCGCTCCGCCACCTCTGCCTGCCGCGTCTGCGCCGACCGCTAGCCACCATTGAATCCCTCACCGGCACCGGTCTCCGTCTCTCACGTTGACCTCAGTTCCCCGCTCCGCTTCACTCTCGCCCTTGTTGCTTTGCCCATGAAAAAACTGTTCCTCCTCGCCGCGCTGCTCGCCGGCTTCGCCCTCACTCCATTCGCCGCCGCGCCCAAACCGCTGCGCGTGCTGCTCTTCGCCGGCGGCTGCTGCCACGACTACGCGGTGCAGCATCTCATCCTCAAGGAGGGCCTCGAAGCCCGCGCGCACGTCGAGGTGGACGCCATCCACTCCTTCGACCGCAGCACGAAGGCGAAGTTCGCGCCCTACGAGAAGCCTGACTGGGCCAAGGGTTACGACGTCATCGTCCACGACGAGTGCAGCGCCGACGTGAAGGACGTCGCCTACGTGAACAACATCCTCGCCGCGCACCGCGCCGGCATCCCCGCTGTGAACCTCCATTGCGCGATGCACAGCTACCGCGTCGGCAACATCAGCCAGCCCGTCGTGCCCGGCTCGCCCGACGCGCTGTGGTTCGACCTCCTCGGCCTCCAATCCACCGGCCACGGCCCGCAGGAGCCCATCCAGCTCACGACCGTCGCAAAGGATCATCCCATCATGGCCGGCCAGCCCGAGTGGACCACCGTCAAAGAGGAGCTTTACAACAACATCAAAATCTTCCCTACCGCCACGCCCCTCATGCGCGGCAAGCAGTTGCTCAAGCAGAAGGACGGCTCCGAGCGCGCCGTCGAGTCGGTCGTCACCTGGGTCAACGAATACGGCACTAGCAAGACCCGCGTCTTCAGCAGCACCGTCGGCCACAACAACGACACCGTCGCCGACCCGCGTTATCTCGACCTGGTCACGCGCGGCCTGCTCTGGTCATGCGACAAGCTAAACCCCACTTACCTCAAGCCCGCGCCCGCCACGACCGCCGCGCAGCAGGTCGCCAGCGCGGCGGCGAAAGCCAAGTTGCTCACGCCACCGCCCGCGCCGCCCGCACCCAAGGCCGAAACCAAACCCGTCGTTGTCACGCCGATTGACGGCCGCCCCAACCTCGCCGTCGCCGGCACCGCGAAGGCTTCGAGCGAGGAATCCGGCAAGGGCAACTACGCAGGCAACGCCATTGACGGCGACCCCGACACGCGTTGGTGCGCGGCGGGCGGCGGTCCCGGCCACACGTTCCAAGTGGACCTCGGCAAGGAACAGAAAATCACCGGCGTTCACATCAACTGGGAGTCCAACAACAACACTTACCACTACCGCCTCGAAGCCTCCGCCGACGGCCAGTCGTGGCAGCCGCTCGCCGACGCCGCGAAGAACACCAAGCCCGGCGCGACGCAAAACAACTTCGCCGCGACTGCCGCCCGCCACGTGCGTGTGACCTTCCTCGGCTCCTCGCAAGGTGGCTGGGGTAGCTTCTGGGAGTTCGCCGTGCTCGGTGAAAAGGGCGCGCCGCAGCCACAGCCCGCCGCGCCGTCCGCTGGCAAGAAAGGCAAGGGCAAGCAAGCCGCCAAGGCCGCCGACAAGGAACCGCCCGTGCTCCCGTCCGTCGCCGAGGTCGAGAAAATGAAGCCCGTGGACGCCGCGAAGGTGGAGGGCATCTTGAAGGAAGTGAAATCGGCCGAAGGCTTCGAGGTAAAGGTCTTCGCCACGCCACCGGCGGTGAATTACCCAGTCTTCGTCGCCGCCGCGCCGGACGGCACGGTTTACGTGAGCAGCGATGGCAATGGCTCGCTGGGTCGGTTGCCAAACCTCGGCCGCATCCTCCGCGTGCGCGACACCAACGGCGACGGCGAGGCTGACGAGGTGAAGGTCTTCGTGCCGAACGTGGATTCCCCGCGCGGCCTGCTGTGGGACCACGACCGCGTCATCTGCCTCCACCCGCCACACGTCACCGCGTTCATCGACCGCGACGGCGACGGGCACGCGGACGAGAGCAAGGTGCTCATCAAGAACATCGCGTTCGGCTTCAAGGACCGCCCCGCCGACCACACGAGCAACGGCATCGAGCTGGGCGTGGACGGCTGGATTTACGCGGCCATCGGCGACTTCGGTTTCATGGAAGCCGAGGGCACGGACGGGCGGAAACTTCAGCTCCGCGCCGGCGGCATCGTGCGCTTCCGCCCCGACGGCACGGGCCTGCACCTCTTCGCGCGCGGCACGCGGAACATCCTCGAAGCCGCCGTCAGCCCCGAGCTGGACAGCTTCGCGCGCGACAACACCAACGACGGCGGCGGCTGGGACGTGCGCTTCCATCACTTCAGCGGGCTGGAGGAACACGGCTATCCGTCGCTCTACAAGAACTTCGGCGACGAGCATGTCGCGCCGCTCGCGGACTACGGCGGCGGCTCCGGCTGCGGCGCGGCATGGATTGCCGAGCCGGGCTTCCCCGCCGCGTGGGGCAACGCGCCGTTCACCGCCGACTGGGGCCGCGGCGTCATCTACCGCCACGCCGTGACGCCGAAGGGCGCGACGTTCGCCGAGACCGAGAAACCCACCGAGTTCCTCAAGTTCACGCGCCCCACCGACCTCGACGTGGACGCGTCCAGTCGCGTGTATGCCGCGAGCTGGAAGGGCGCGACGTTCAACTGGTCTGGCATGGACGTGGGCTACATCGTCCGCGTGACGCCGAAGAATTTCCAAGCCCCCGCGCTCCTCGACTTCGCGAAGGCCACGGACGCCGCGCTGGTTAATCTGTTCGAAAGCCCGAGCCACCGCACGCGCCTTGAAGCCCAGCGCACACTCATCCGCCGCGGAGCGAAGGAGGAGACGACCAAGGCGTTGACCGCCGTCGCCGCCGACAAATCCAAGCCCCTGCCCACCCGCATCGCCGCGCTCTTCGCCCTGACGCAATCCCTCGGCGCGAAATCCCATGACACCGTCGCGAAACTCACCGCCGACCCCACCCTCGCGCCGTGGGCCTTGCGCGCGCTCACCGACGACGAGCGCACGCTCAACGCCAGCGTCACCGTGCCGCCGGTCCTGGCATCACTTAAGTCCCCCGACGCCCGCACGCGCAAGGAAGCCCTCGTCTCGGCCGCCCGCCTAGGCTCCAAGTTCCCTCCCCAGAGTCTTGCTGCCTTGCTCCCGCTTCTCGTGGACGCCGACCCCACCATCGCCCACACCGCGATGCGCGCGCTCATCGCCCTCCGCGCCAGCGACGCCTGCCTCGCCGCCGTGGACCGCACCGATTCGCCCGCCCTGCGCGAAGCCGCCCTCCGCGTCCTGCGCCTCCTGCACGAGCCCGCCGTTGTGGACGCCCTCCTCGCGCGCCTCGCGAAGGAGACGGACTTCACCCGTCGCCAAGGCCTGCTCACCGCCCTCGCCCGCCTGCACTTCCTCGAAGGCAAATGGACCGGCACGAGCTGGGGCACGCGGCCCGACACGCGCGGACCTTACTTCCAGCCCGAGGAATGGAGCGAGTCCAAGAAGATTGCCGACACCCTCACCGCCGTGATGGCGAAGGCCGACGCGAAGGAAGCCGTCTTCCTCGCCGGCGAACTCAACCGCCACCGCCTCGAAGGCGGCGCGTCCCTCGACAAGCTCCTCGCCCTCGCGCAGCAAGACCCCAGCGTCGAGCCGGTGCTCGTGCAACAGCTCGCGCGCGCGCAAACCGTCCCGCCCGGCGCGCTCGCCTTGCTCACCCGCAACGCCGCCGCCGAGGCCACCACGCCCGCCGTCCGTGCCGCCGCCATCACTGCGCTCGCGAAGTCCGACCTCAGCGCCGACACCACGCGTGCGTTGCTCACCGGCGTCGCCGCACTGCGCAAGAGCAGGGGCGACGGCCCCGTCGTCGAGGCCGCGACCGAGGCGTTTTTGAACTCCACCCTCGTGGAAAAGCAGCTCGCCACGCTCACCGCCGAAGCCGCGAAAGCCAACAGCGACGCTTCGCTCTGGGCCGACACCGCGCTCCTCCGCATCCACGACCGGATGAAGGACAAGCAGAAGCCGAAAGCGGAAATCGCCGCCGCGTTCGACGCCGGCTGGGCCGAGCCCAAGCGCCGCGCGCAGTTGATTGAAGCCAGCATCAGCGCGAACAAGAAAACCCTCGCGCCCAAGATTCTCGCCGCCGTCAGCGACGCGGACAAAGCCGTCGCCGCCGCCGCGAAGAAGGCCGTTGACCGCCTCAAGCTGGAGACCAGCCCCGCGACCGGGCCGCTCATCGGCACGTTGAAGGTTGAGGATGTGCTCACCGCCGTGCTGACCACCAAGGGCAGCGTCTCGCGTGGGCAGGAGATTTACGCCCAGCTCGGCTGCGCGAACTGCCACACCGTCAGCCCGAGCGAACCCGCGCGCGGACCGATTCTCTCGCAGGTCGCGACCATCTACAAACGGCGCGAACTGGCCGAGGCCATCCTGCTGCCGAGCAAGAGCATCGCGCAGGGCTTCGCGGCGAACCGCTTCGTGATGAAGGACGGCGAGACCGAATACGAAGGCTTCGTCATCAGCGAGGCGGCGGACAAAATCATCGCCCGCCTCGTCACCGCGCAGGAAATCGTCATCAAGCCCGGTGACATCGCCAAGCGAACGAAGCTGGAGAAGTCCCTGATGCCCGACGGCCTCGCCGCCGGCATCAGCGTGAGCGACCTGGCTTCGCTGGTGGATTACTTGGAAAGCCTCGCTGTGGGCGGGAAGTAGCCGTCTTGGCCTCCCGCGGCAAGCGACGCGCGCCGCCGCTTGTTCACCCTGAGAAGCAGACGTGGGGTGGTGCTTCGGCTAACTGGGGACAAGAGTGCCCCCCCGTCACGAAAGAGCCGCCTGCTTGGATTCGGCGGCCACCGGGCTTGGGGCGAGAAGAGCTTGGATGGGCGGAGGTTATGCTTGCCAAAGCGCGGCCCCTCCCTAGATTTGGCCGCTCTTGTGCCTATGAAGTTGTTTGCCCTCGCCGGAATGTTCATCGCCCAGGCCGCCCCAGCAGGCGGCCCCGAAGCCAATCCCAAGGCCCAGATGATGCAGACGGTCGGCATGATGGTGATCATGCTGGTCACCTTCTATTTCATCCTCATCCGCCCCCAGAACCAGCAGCGGAAGAAGCAGGAGGAGATGATCAAGGCGCTCAAGAAAGGCGACAAGATCGTCACCTCCAGCGGGATTCTGGCCACGGTGATTGCCGTCAAGGAGCGCAGTGTCAGCATCCGCTCGGAGGACACCAAGCTCGAGATTCTCAAGTCAGCCGTCGGTCAGGTGGTGGAAAGCTTCGACAAGGCAGAGGCCACAACGCCTGCTCCCGCCACCCCCGCCAACAACTAGTCCGGTCCTCTTCACTTCTCGCCCATGCAACGCAACAACACCTGGCGCGCCCTGCTCATTCTCTTCGTCACGGCATGGGCATTTTACGAAATCTACCCGCCGGCCGACCGCAACCTCATCGACACCTTTGAGGAACGCGCGAGCGCGAAGGGCACCAACTTTACGGCCCTCGTCGCCAAGGCCCGCGAGCTGGACAAGCAGTTCCCGGAGCGCAACTACGCGAACCTGCGCGATGCCGTGGGCACCAACTCGCTCACCAACTTTTTCAGCTACTCCACCGCCGGGGCGAAAGATCCCAACCGCGCCATCCTGGGCCGCCTGCAACGCGAATCCGCCGGCAAGATCAAGCTAGGCCTCGACCTCCGCGGCGGCACGTCCTTCCTCGTTGGCATCGACACCAACAAGCTCGCGCAGACCGTGGACAAGAAGGCCCTCATCGGCCAGGCCATCGAGGTCATCCGCAAGCGCGTGGACAAGTTCGGCGTGGCGGAACCCATCATCATGGCGGAAGGCGAGGACCGCATCATCGTCCAGATGCCCGGCTTGAGCCAGGCAGAGCGCGACGCCGTGCGCGACACGCTGACCCGGCCGGCCTTCCTGGAGTTCCGCATCGTCCATCCGGAAAGCGACCGCCTGATCGAGCAGGGCCTGATGGCCCCCGGCCACACCGTGCTGTCCCAGAAACGCCGTTCCGGCGACGGGCGCGAGACGCTGGAGCGCGTGCTGGTCAAGGCCAAGGCCGAGCGCGGCCTCACTGGCAAATACATCGAGCGCGCCGGCGTCATCCGCGATGCCGTCTCGAACCGGCCGCAAATCACCTTCAAGTTCAACACCGAGGGAGCCAAGACCTTTGGCGAAATCACCCGGGAAAACGTGCGCAACCGCCTGGCAATCGTGCTGGACGGCGAGCTTTACTCCGCCCCGGTCATCAACGAGCCCATCCTCGGTGGCAGCGGTGTGATCAACGGTGACTTCGACCTCAAGGAAGCCTGGGAACTGGCCAACGTGCTGGAAAACCCTCTGGAGACGCCTGTCCGCTTGCTCGACACTGAGGAAGTTGACCCGTCGCTCGGCAAGGACTCGATCCAGAGCGGCATCCGCTCCGCCGTGATTGGCACGGTGGCGGTGGCCGTGTTCATGCTGGTTTACTATATGATGTCCGGCGCGGTTGCGATTGCGGCGCTGCTGCTTAACATCATCATCCTGCTTGGCGTGATGTGCTCCATCGGCACGACGCTCACCCTGCCCGGCATCGCCGGCGTGGTGCTCACTATCGGCATGGCGGTGGATGCCAACGTGCTGATTTTCGAGCGCATCCGCGAGGAACTGGCCGCCGGCAAGTCGCTGCGGGGCGCATTGAACGCCGGCTACGACAAGGCCTTTGGCACCATCTTCGACTCGAACCTCACGACGCTCATCGCCTCGGTGCTGCTGATCTACCTCGGCACTGGCCCGGTCAAAGGCTTTGGCGTGACCCTGACCATCGGCATCACGGTCAGCATGTTCACCGCCCTCGTGGGCACCCGGGTCATCTTCGACTGGCTGCTGGCCAAAAACCTTCTCACCAACCTCTCGATGCTCCACCTGATCAAGGGCAGCAACGTGGACTTCATGCGGTGGGCCAAGCCCGCGTTTGCCTTGTCGTGGGTGATCATCATCGTCGGTGTGGGCTACGGTGCATTCGTGCGCGGCAAGCAGACGTTGAGCGTGGATTTCGTGGGTGGTGACGCGCTGACCTTCTCCTTTGCCAAGCGCGTCGAGACCGACCAGCTCCGCAAGCTGATTGGCGGCGTGGAATATCACGAACGTTTGGAAGGAGCCAGCCAAGCAGGGGCCAAGACCCGCAAGGTGGGCGACCCGCTCGTCGCCTATCAGCGCAACATCGGGCAAGGCACGGAAAACCTCCGCGTCACTGTCCCCGCAGGAGCGGGTGAGGCGGTTAAAGAAGCCCTCTTCAAGGCCTACCCGGACGCCAAGTTCAAGCTCGACCAGTCCCGCCAAGTCGGGGCGATCATCGGCCAAGAAATACTTCGGGGTGCCCTGCTGGCACTGGGACTGTCCCTGTTCGGCATTCTTGTTTACGTTGCCTTCCGCTACGAGTTCAGCTTCGCCGTCGGTGCCGTCGTGGCCGTGGTGCATGACGTGCTCATGACCATCGGCATCTACTGCCTCACCGAGCTGTGGGGCGAGGGCCGGCAGTTCAACGCCACCACCGTGGCCGCCATCCTCACGATTGTCGGCTTCTCGATCAACGACACCATCGTCATCTTTGACCGCATCCGCGAGGATCTGAAGCTCGGCATCCGTGGCTCTTTCACCGACCTCGTAAACCGGGCTCTGAACCAGACCTTGAGCCGCACCATCATCACCAGCGGCACAGTGTTCCTAGCCACTCTGGCGCTCTACGTGTTCGGGGGCGGGGTCATCAATGACTTCGCGTTCATGTTCATCGTCGGCGTGGTCACGGGCACCTACTCCTCCATCTACATCGCCAGCGCGCTGGTGATCTGGTGGCACAAGGGCCAGCGTCCGAACATTGAAACCACCTCCAGCGTGGCGGTGGAATCAATCCCAGAGGTCACCGCGAAGCCTAACGCCGCGTAAGGCAGCCAAAAGAGCGGTTGCCCAACGCAGCGCACGCGCCTCACACCGCGCTAATTGCTTCCGCTCTCGCCTGTCGCAGCATCCAAGCAGGTTGGGTGTTGGACACCGAAGACTGGTCACTTCGCCGCCTTCAGGAAGGCCAGCAAGTCCGCCAGCTCCTGTCGCGTCAGCACCTGCTCCATGCCGTCCGGCATCAGCGAGACCTTGCCGGGGCGCATCTCCACCACGTCCGCGCGGGCGATGCGCGCCTCAGTTTCGGGGCCGTTCGCCAGCACCACTTCATCCGGCGCGTCCTTGCGCACGATGCCGGTGACATCCTCGCCGCCCTTCACCACCACTGTGAACGGCTCGTAGCTCCGCACGAAGCTCGCGCTTGGATAGATGATGCTTTCCAGCAAATCCATCTCCGTCCGCACCTGGCCGATGCGCGTGAGGTCCGGCCCCAGCTTGCCGCCGCGATAGCCAATGGCGTGGCACGAGAAGCACGCGGACTTCTGGCTGTTGAAGACCGCGTGCCCGCGCGCCACGTCGCCGCCCGCGAGCGTGGGCAGCAGCGTCTCCAAGTGCGCCCGCTGCTTGCCCGCGTCCGCGTTCAGCAGCGCGAGCAGCTCCGCGCCCGCGTCCTGCACGGTTTTCGGATACTTCGCGAACAGCGGCTTGAGCAAATCCACGCGCAAGCCGCGCAGGCCGGTCGAGTCCTTCAGCGCCGCAACCAGCTTCAAGCCCAGCGCCTCGTTCGGCGACTTCTCGAACGCCGGCAAAAGCTTCGGCGCGTCCAGCGGGGAAACGGACTTCATCGTGTCCGCCAGCGCGAGCTGCTGCACGTCAGTCAACTTCGCCCTGGCCAAAACGCCTGCCGCCGCGCTGCGGGTAAGCACGGGCTGGCTGGGGCTAACGGCGCTCAGGAGGAAACCGAAGAGCTTCGCATCCGCGCCGGCGAGGCCGCTGGGAATTGCCGCGAGGGCCTCCACACGCACACCGGTTGGCGCATTCACGTTGCGCCCGACGTGGCCTAACGCCTCCGCGAGTGCGGCGTGTCCGGCCTTGGGCCACGGCAGAGCGCGGGCGGTGAGTGCGGCTTGGCGCACGAGCGGCGGGCTGGTATCAGCCAAGACGGCGAGCAGCTCGTCATGCCAGCGCGGCGGCGTGTCCTTGAGTCCTGCCCCAGCCATGGCCCGCAAGGCTAGCAGCGGGGCCTCGGCGGGAAGCAAAGCCTGGTCGCGGACCGTGTCAGCCAGCAACGATTGAATCACGGGGGACCTGGCGAGCCGTGGAAGCACTTCGGCCAGTTCGTCATGCTCTTGCGCAAGGTGTGCATCCGCTAGCCGCGTGCGGAAATAGCCCGCCAACTCAGCTCCCCACTCTGGGCGACGCCCCCAGATGCCTTGCACTGTCTCGTGGATGGCGCGCCCGCCAAGCGTTTCGCGGGAGGCGAACCGGAGCAGGTCGGTGAGTTCCTTCGCGGACAGGCTGCGGTCATTCATCTGGTCGCGGGCTGTCAACCACGAGATGACCAGCATTGCGTTGCAGTCAAACAGGCCCGTGCCGCAGGAGCCGGCCGCTCGGGTGAAGGCGTGTTGCACTGTGTCTGCGTTCCCAATCTCCATCAACGCGAAGACGAGCGAATGATTGAGAATCCGCTTGGCTGTCGAACTGCCCAACGCGTTGGCTGGCTCCCAAGTGGCGGACTGGAGCGTTGAAGCCATCAGCGGGAACACGAGATTGGTTGTGCCGATGCGACCAGCGGCCTCCGCCGCGACACGCATGAGCGGTGCGTTCGTTTCTTGCGGCCCAAGGAACCCCTCCACTCGACCGGATGCCTTCGTGTCACGCCACAGGCTCACGACATGCAGGGCGGCGTGGCGGACGGAGGCATCCGTATCGTTCAGCGCGGTGCGGACGGCCTCGCGCGCGGCAGAGCCTGGGATGCGGGAGAGCGCCCAGACGGTGTTGCGTCGGGTGTCCGCTGAGCTTTCCTTCATCACGGCTTCACGCAACACATGCACCGCCGCCTCGCCACGCTTGCCCAGCTCTTGGATGGCGCGCTGGCGGACGTAGAGGCGCTCGTCGGCGAGGAGTTTAGCGAGGCCGGCCGGCTTGAGCGCGGGCCAGTTCAGCTTGAGGCCGCGCGGGTCGGCGGGCTTGGGCATTCCCACTTTGCGCAGCCGGTAGATGCCGCCAAGCACGTCAGGCTTGGCGAGCTGCGAGGTGGGGCAACAGATTTTATACCAGCCGCCCGTGTCCACGATGAGGATGCTGCCGTCGGCGTCTTCCAGCACGTCGGTCGGGTGGAAGTCCACGTAGTCGCTGGCGAGCAGGTCGGTGTCCTTCGTCTTGAACGTCGCGCCGTCAGGAATGAGTTCGTGGCGCACGACCTTGCGCAGGTTGAAGTAGCACGCGAGCAGGTTGTCCGACCAGTCCGCGCCAAAGACGCGCGAGCGATACATGGTCAGCCCGCAAGGGGCGGACGCGCCGGAGTGATTCATCACCGGCATGAGGTCGCCGGTGCGCGGGTGGCCGTCGAGCGCGGACTGCTCCTTGCCATAAACGCCGCCGTAAACCGCGTGCAGCAAGCCGTCGCGCTTGCCGCCGCCGGGCAGGAC
>CAIPBN010000730.1 GCA_903863315.1 uncultured Verrucomicrobiota bacterium
GCCATCAACATGCTGATTCTCATCAGCCCGTTCGCCACGGTGGATGCGGGGCTAAAGGCCTTTCGCACCCTTCTCCTCTCCACCGTCACCGTCACAGGATTTGTAGACCCAATGACCGGGCTGGTTTGGTCCCTGATCATCATCTTGGTGAGTTACCTCCTGTCCGGCTGGGCCTTCCGGCTGACGATCTGTGGAACGCAGTTCATCTGGGATTATTTCACCTTCGGCCGCACCCGCTTCCAGCCGGATGCGCGCGGCAATGCGATGTTCCTCGCCCGCACGGTGGACAAGGTGCCGCTGCGCACCTACGGAACGCTCAGCCGCGATGAGTCGGGGCAGTTGATCTTCACCTACCGTCCCTGGCTGGTGCTGGCCCCGCGCACGCTCACCTTGCCCAAGGCCACCTATGCCGTCGGGCAAGGCATTCTGCACAGCGAGATCGTCACGGTGGAAGGCGAGGAGCAGACCGCGATCTTCACCCTGCCGCCCCGCTACAGCACGCATGAGGAGGCGCTCTCGCAGATCTACGGCTGGGGTGCGGTGCGCGACATCGGCGTCATCGCCGGATTCAAGGCCATTGGTCGCTTCATCGCCGAGCTCTGTGGCTTCGGCGCCAAGCCCGCTCACGCCACCTGAATTTCCATGCACCCGTTTCGCTTCTGCAAAAACCTGTGCCAGCGACTTGCAGTCGCCGCGCGTAGGGCGATGGACTTGGCGGTTTCGAAATTCCCGCCAGCGCCGCGACGGCTGCAAGCCACCGGCACGAGTTTAACAGCGCCCATCGTGAGTCTTCGCGGATCGCAAACACTCTGCTTGCTGACCTTGGCGCTCGCCGTATCGCTCGGACCAGTAGGATGCCAGCGTGGCGAGCAGGAGGAGCTGCGGACCAAGTCGGACGAGCGTTACCGGCACTGGATCGGCAAGCCCTCGCCTCCGCTGAAGTTCAAGGCCCTCGATGGCCGGGAGGTGGACCTGGAGCAACTGCGCGGCAAGGTCGTGCTGCTCGACTTCTGGGCCACCTGGTGCCCGCCCTGCATGGAGGAATTGCCGCACGTGCGCGATGCGTATGAGCGCTTTCAAAAACAGGGCTTCGAAGTCGTGGGCATCAGCTTCGACATGGACAAGCAGCAGTTGGAGGAAGTGGTCAAGCACGAGCGGCTGGCATGGCCGCAGTATTTCGACGGTCTGGGCCGCGATGCCGCGCCCGGCAAGGCGTTTGGCATCCAGCACTGGCCGAGCATGTGGCTGCTGGATCGCAACGGCGTCATCCGCTACATCAGCGCCGGCCAGCGGCTCGACCGGAAGATCGCCTCCTTGCTGCGGGAGGAGGCCAATCCATTGATCCGCGCCAAGGCGGTGGCGGACGCCAAGGCCGCGCTCGACAAAAGCGGTGAGGAACCGGCGAAACCCGCCGCCGCACCGGTCGCCCGCGGTCCCATTTCACCGCCCGGAGCGCCGCAAGATCCCGCCTATCTGCACTGGCTGGGCAAACCGTTCCCCCCCCTGAAGTTCAAGGCCATTGATGGCCGGGAAGTGGACACGGACAAGCTGCGCGGCCGGGTGCTGCTGATTGATTTCTGGGCCACATGGTGTCCGCCGTGCATGGCGGAGCTCCCCAAAGTGAAGGCGGCTTACACGCGTTATCACAGCCAGGGCTTCGACATCATCGGTGTCAGCGCGGACGAGAATCTCGCTGATCTGGAACGCGTGGTGCGCCAGAAGGAGCTCGCCTGGCCGCAACTCTTCGAGGGCCGTTCCGGGCCGGTGCCCAACCTGCGACGCTACGGCGTCCAACACTTCCCGAGCATGTGGCTCGTGGACCGGCAGGGCATCATCCGCGACGTGACCGGCACCGTGGCGTTGGACGACAAGGTCGCGCGCCTCCTCGCTGAGAGCGGCTCGGCCGCCCCGGTTGCCGCCCAACCGCCCAAGGCCAACCCGCCTGCCGGGGCCGAGTTGCTGGCTCGACCAGCCGCCTCCCCGAATGGAAAGACGCCCGCGGTCCCCGATGCTTCCAGCTCCCCGCCCACACCGGCTCCCCGCCCGCCCGACACCAAGCTCGGGGACAACTCGATCAGCCTGAAAAACATCACCATCGGAGCCAAGCGCAGCACAGCGCTGCTTCAGATTGGAACGTCCACCTACACCATTTCGCCCGGCATGGAGATCGTCTTCCCCTCCGGCGGCGTGAACCGCAAAGCGCGATGCACAGAGATTGATCGCGGGACCGTGGTGCTGGCCATCGAGGGCACCGCTGAACCGCTGCGGCTCCTGTTGCCCTGACATTTCCGTTGCTGGCCGGACCTTGCCAGCTAGCCTCTCCGGCCAACGCATGACGCGCCCAAACCTGTCCACCGAACTGCTGGCCCCGGAACTTACCGGTGAAGCGCGCGAATTGCTGGAGCAGCTCGGAGCACCCGCGGCGCTGCCGGCGCTCTCCCTTGCCGCTCCCGCGCTTGGCCGTGAGGCGGTGCACGATGCAGCATCCCTCCAGCGCTTTCTCGTCAGCTATCGGGAGCAAGTCCTGCTGCCGGTGGAGCTGCCGGCGATTCTTGCCGCCCATGGCCACGCCTGCCGAGGCGAAGCACGGGAACTGGTGGCGCTGGACCGGGAACTGGCCGCAGACCCGCGACTGAAGGAATTCCGGAACGCCAGCGCGGCTGTGGGCCGCCGGCAACTCGGCAAGCTGCGTCCACTCCGGGACCAACGGCTCGTGCAACGGTATCTGCGCGCCGTCGAGAACGGCGAGGCGCACGGCTGGCACACGCTCGTGTTCGGGGTGTTCCTTGCGCAGTATTCGCTGCCCCTGCGGCAAGGCCTGCTGTTTTACAGCCAGCGCACACTGGACGGCTTCCTCGAATCGGCCAGCGTCTCGCTGCGCCTGCCGGTGGCCGTGGGTGATGAGCTCTTCAGCGAAGTGGCCGCCCCGGTGCCGGCCATCGTGAACGAACTGCTCGCCACCCGCTCGCTCACGGCTCAAGTCGCCGCCTGAGCTGAAGCTCGGCTGCTCGGACCGCACCGGCAGTGCAGGTTCACAACAACACGCCGGTTCAGATTCCAAGCTTCGCAGCCGGAGCGGCATTTGGCATCGTCCGCCCGTGGGCATTTCGCCGAAGCAATTTGAGCAGTTGCAAAGCCGGGTTCGCGGTCGGCAACGGCGCGAGACGGCGTCAGACGCCAGCGCGGGGATGCCACTCCCGGCGCGCCAGCACGAAATCATCCTGGGCGTGGACCCGTCCCTGCGCGGAACCGGCTACGGAGTCATCCGCATCGCCAAGCCCGATCTGCTGGCCTTGGCGCATGGAACCATCACCTGCCCGGCGACTTGGGAACGCTCACGCTGTCTGGCGAAGATTCACGAGGCGCTGCGCGACCTCCTGCGGGAGCACCAGCCCACGGTGTGCATCGTGGAAGGACTGTTCTTCGCGCAGAATTTGCAGACGGCAATGATTATGGGCGAAGCCCGGGGCGCGGCCTTGGCGGCGATCGCGGCGGCGGGACTGGACATCTTCGAGGTCGCGCCGCGCAAGGTGAAACAGGCCATCGTCGGCTACGGGGCCGCGCAAAAGATCGCCGTGGCCAAGATGGTGCAGCGGATGTTGAAGCTGGCGGAGCTGCCGGCGCCCGACGCCGCCGATGCGCTGGCCCTGGCGCTCACGCACGCGCAGAGCAGCGGACGGTTTTCACTGGCGGCCCCGAAGCGGGTTTGACAGCTTGCCGGCATGGCAATGAGCTTGGGATTCTTGCTGGTGGTGTTTGCCGCGCTGTGCGGAATGGCCATGGTCATCGCCGTGCTGGTGATGATGTTCCGTGCCGCTGCCAGCTCCAACAGCCGGGGACCGGAAGGCGGCACCAGCGACGCCACGAATTCGGCGGTTCCACCTGTGCTCGGGAACAACAGCCTGACAAATCCCACTCATCCACTCCACCCGCTCCACCATTCGAGTCCGATTCTGGACGAGGTAACCCGTCACCCTTCAGCCGCCGCCGCAAGCATCCCATCATTCGACAGCGGCACCGCCCCGAGCCCCGCACCCGACTGCGGCAGTCCTTCTCCAAGTCCGGATGGCGGCTCCGGTTGCGGTTAAAACGGGAGGCCCACGGCCATTCGATTGCGCGTTTCCCGCCCTTCCCCGTTGCTAGGCCGCGCGCGAATCCGTTACAACGGCCGGGCATGATTGCGTTTCTCCACGGCAAGTTGGTCGAGGCATTGCCGACCTTGGTGATCGTGGAGGTCCACGGCGTTGGCTACGAGGTGCTGATTCCGTTGTCCTCGTTCGACAAGCTGCCCGTCCCCGGCAGCGAAGTGCGGCTGCTCACGCACCTGGCAATCCGCGAGGACGCCCATGTGTTGTATGGCTTCATGACGGTGGCGGAGCGCGAGCTGTTCCGCATGTTGATCAACACCGTCAGCGGCATCGGCCCGAAGATTGCGCTCAATGTTTTGAGTGGGATGAACCCCGTCGCCTTTCGGGGCGCGGTGGCCACGGGCGACGTGAAGGCGCTTTCCTCCATCTCCGGCGTGGGGCGCAAGACGGCCGAGCGCATCGTGGTGGAGCTGAAGGACAAAGTGGGCGCGGCCGGGGCGTGGGAAGCCAGCAGCGCGGAACGCGCGTTGTCCGCCGGGGACCAGCGCGTCAACGACGCAGTGCTCGCGCTCATGGCGCTGGGCTTCAAACAACCAGAGGCGCACGAAAGCGTCCGCGCCGCGCAAGCGATGCTCGGGGACAAGGCCACGGTGGAAGAACTGGTGCGCGCGGCGTTGAAGAAAGGGTAGATGAGCCAAGGCCGAAACATTCAACGCCCAACGTTCAACGCCCAACGCTCAACGCAGAATCCGGCGGGCGCGGCAGGTTCTGTGCGTTGCCGGGCCTTTTTTTCCCCCACCTGAACCGTCATGGCTGCTGCCCGTCCTCCCACTTCCGGCGTCGTCGTGCCGCAGCAGCCCAAATGGCACGGGCGGCTGGCGGCGCGGTTGATCTGGCTGGTGACAAACTCGGTGGCGGCCACGCTGCGCTGGCGCTGGGTGGACAACTCGGGGGTGCTGGAGAACGGCGGCAAGGAGCCGGTCATCTTCTGCCTCTGGCACAACCGCCTGGCGCTGTCCCTGATTTTGTTCCGCCGCTATGTGCAGACGCGGCAGCCACAGCGGCGGATGGCGGCGCTCGTCAGCGCCAGCCGGGATGGCGGCATGCTGGCGCGCGTGCTGGAACTATTTGGCGTGGACCCGGTGCGCGGCTCGTCCAGCCGGCGCGGTTCGCAGGCCTTGCGCGAACTGGTCTCGGCGGCGGAGCGAGGCAGAGACCTGGCGATCACGCCCGATGGTCCGCGCGGCCCCTGCTATGTGGTGCAGGAGGGCATCATCTCGCTCGCCCAGCTCACGGGGCGGCCCATCGTCCCCGCGTGCTTTGAGCTGAGCTGGAAGTGGCGCATCAAGAGCTGGGACCGCTTTCAAGTGCCCATCCCCTTCGCCCGCTGCACGGTCCACCTGGGCCCCGCGCTCGCCGTGCCAAGCGAGGCGGCAACCCCGGAACGTGAAGCCTGCCGTCGTGAGCTGGAGCAGCGCATGATGGCCATCACTTTCGATTGATGGCTGCCGGGCGACCGTTCATCCCATGACCATGATTCCCGAATCTCCTTCCGCTTCGGAATCCCGTTCCGACGCGCGACGACTGCGACTGGCCACGCTGGTGTTTCCGCCCGCCGGATTGTGCCTGCTGTGGCTGGGGCCGGGGACGCTGGGCCGCAAGCTGCTGGGCACTCTGGGTGTCGCATTGTTCTCAGTGGTGTATGCGGCTGGCATCCTCTTTCTGCTGCACCGGTTCGCCGGGCTGCGCTTTGAGATGCAAGGTCGGCCGATTCCCGTGCCGACCTGGCAGGTGACCGATTACGAGCGCCTCGAAAAGGCTCGCGCGGCGAACGGCACCGCTCCCGTTGCGAAGCCGGCGGTTGCCGCGCAGAAAAGTGCCACCGTCCCTTACTGGACCGACTTCCGCGGGCCGAATCGCGACGGGGACTACACCGAGCAACCCATCAACGTGGACTGGACGAAATCCCCGCCCAAGCTGCTGTGGAAGCAGCCCATCGGCGGAGGCTATGCGTCCTTCGTGGTGGCGGACGGGCTGGCGTTCACCATCGAGCAGCGTCGCGAGCAGGAGGCAGTGACGGCTTACGAAGTCGAGACCGGGCGCGAGGTTTGGGCGCACAGCTACCCGGCGCGCTTCCAAGAGTGGATGGGCGGCGAAGGGCCGCGCGCGACGCCGACGTGGCACGAAGGCCGGCTCTACTCGCTCGGCGGCACGGGGCAGTTCCGCTGTCTCGAAGCCGCGACGGGCAAGCTGCTTTGGCAGCACGACCTGCTGGCGGAGCACAGTTGCTCGAACCTCTACTTCGCCCTCAGCGCCGCGCCGCTCGTCGTGGAGGACAAGGTGCTCGTGCTTGCCGGCGAGCCGCAGGGCCGCGACGCGCGGATGCTTATCGCTTACGACAAGGTCTCGGGCGCGCTCGCGTGGAAGGCGCTCGAAGGCAAGGCCGGTTACTCCTCGCCGATGCTCGTCACGCTCGCGGGCGAACGGCAGTTGCTCGTCCACAGCTCCAGTCACTTGCTCGGCGTTTCGCCCACGGACGGCAAGCCGCTCTGGCGCTTCCCGTGGCGCGTGGAGTTCGACAACTCCATCGCGCAGCCCATCGTGACGGGCACCAACCGAGTCGTCCTGAGCGCCGGCTACGGCACGGGTGCGGTGGGGTTGGAGCTGAACCGCGGCGAGGGCGGCTTCGCGGTGAAGGAGCTGTGGCGGAACAAATTTCTGAAGAACAAGTTCACCAGTTCGGTGCTGCACAACGGCCACCTCTACGGACTCGATGAGGACATCCTCGTCTGCCTTGACGCGACGACGGGCGAGCGGCGTTGGAAGGACGGACGCTACGGCTACGGCCAGGTCCTACTCGCCAGCGGCCACCTCGTCATCCTCTGCGGCGATGGGGATCTCGCCTTGGTGAAGACGACGCCGGAACAACACGTGGAAATCGCCCGCATCGCCGCCATCAAGGGCAAGACGTGGAATCACCCCGCGCTGGCGGGTGGAAAACTGCTCGTGCGCAATGCCATCGAGATGGCGTGCTTTGATTTGCGGCCGTAGCCAGAGCAGGCGGTTGCAACAGCACGCCCGTTATTTCTTTGCCGGCGGAACCAGGAGTTCGGCAAGCACGCGGCCCTCGACGTTCTTCATCTCCAGGCCCAGCAGGTGCGCCATCGTGGGGGCCACGTCGAGGTTGCGGATGTCTTTCACAACCGCGCCCCGCTTGATGCCCGCACCCCACGCGACGAAGGACGCGTGCATGAGCGGGTGGCCGGGGTGCATCAGGCTGGCCATGGGGCTGCCGGCCCGGTCCAGCAGGCGAACGTATTGCTTCTCGAAGCAGACGCGCTCGTAGCGGCGCAGCACGGGACCCAAATGGCCTCGGTCACGCCCGGTGATCTGCCGGTCGCGTTCGCGAATGGAGGCTGGCACATGGGTGATCTCAAAGCGGCC
>CAIPBN010000731.1 GCA_903863315.1 uncultured Verrucomicrobiota bacterium
GCCGGCGACTTCCAGTCGCCATCCGCCGCATCCGCCGGCACCGACGGCGATTCCAACTCGCCGGCACCCGAAGCCGCCACTCGCGCCCTCCTCACCGTCGTCTCCGAGAAGACCGGTTATCCCGTCGAGATGCTCAACCTCGACATGGGCCTGGACTCCGACCTCGGCGTGGACTCCATCAAGCGCGTGGAAATCATGGCCGCCCTCCGCAGCCACCTGCCCGGCGCGCCTGAAATCAAACCTGAGCACCTCGGCACCCTCCGCACCTTGCAGGAAGTCGTGGACTTCCTCTGCGCTTCAACGGAGCGCGTCTCTCCGAGCAGCGGCAAGCCGCCCACTCTGGAGATTGTTGAGCAGGCTGTCGCAGTTGCGCCTGCCATCCAAAGCGAGTCGCCCAATCACACTTCACTGTCGCGCCAAATCCTCCGCCCCACGCCCTTCCCGCCCGCCGACACGCGCCCGCACATCGCCCTCGCCCCCGGCTCCCTCGTCTGGCTCACCGACGACAACACCGCTCTCCCCGCCGCGCTCGCAAAGAACCTTGAGCAACGCGGCCTCACCGTCCGTCGCGGCACGCCCACCGAACTCCTTGCCGACCGCAACGCCCCGCTGCCCGCCGCGCTCGTCCTGCTCTGGCCCGCTGCCAACGCCGGCGACGCTTTCCTGAAATCCGCCTTCCGCCTCATCCAAGTCGCCGCGCCCGCCCTCCGCGCCGCCGGTCGCAGCGGAGCCGGCGCACTCATCTCCCTCTCCCGCCTCGACGGCCTCTTCGGCCTCGGCGTCATGAGCCCCACCGCCGATGTCGTCAGCGGCGGCCTCGCCGGTCTCGTCAAGACCGCGCACCACGAGTGGCCCGAGGTTCACTGCAAAGCCCTCGACCTCGACCCCGGCGCAGCCAGCGGCACCGAACTCGCCGCGCAAATCACCGAGGAAATCTTCCGCGTCGGCCCCATCGAAGTCGGCCTTTTCGGCGGCCAGCGTTACAGCTTTGAAATCGAGACCGCCCCCGCGCTCGACAACCCTGCCCCCGCCCTCCAACGCGGCGACCTCGTCGTCGTCACCGGCGGCGCGCGCGGCGTCACCGCCACCTCCGTCCTCGAACTCGCCCGCCGCCACCAGCCGCGCTTCCTCCTGCTCGGTCGCAGCACGCTCCCCGATGCCGAGCCGCACTGGCTCACCGGCCTCACGAGCGAAGCCGACATCAAGAAAGCCCTCCTCGCCCACGCCGACGGCGACCGCTCGCCCAAGCGCCTCGAAGCCAAGTTCCGCGAAGTCACCGCCCAGCGCGAAATCCGCGCGCATCTCGCCGAGATTCGCGCCACCGGCGCACTCGCCCACTACGCCACGCTCGATGTCCGCGATGCCTCCGCCGTCGCCACCACGCTCGCCGAAGTCCGCGCCGCGCACGGCCCCATTCGCGGCCTCATCCACGGCGCGGGCGTGCTCGCCGACAAGCTCATCGAGCAAAAGACCGAGGAGCAATTCGACCTCGTTTACGGCACGAAAGTCCACGGCCTCCGCAATCTCCTCGCCGCCACCGCCACCGACGAACTTCGCCTCATCGCCCTCTTCTCCAGCTACACCGGACGCTTCGGTCGCACCGGCCAGGTGGACTACGCCGCCGCCAACGAAGTGCTGAACAAGATGGCCCAAGCCGAAGCCCGCCGTCGCCCGCAGTGCCGCGTGGTCGCCTTCAACTGGGGCCCGTGGAACGGCGGCATGGTCACCGAAGGACTCCGCAAAATCTTCGAGCGCGAAGGCGTTGGCCTCATCGAACCCGCCGCCGGAGCCGACTTCTTCACCCGCGACGTCCTCGCCCCCACCGGCGACGCCGTGGAAGTCCTCGCCTTGGCCCCAGCCCCGAGCGCTCTCACGCACCACGCACCACGCACCACGTCCCCGTCGTTCCATCCCGCCTTCGACCGCGACGTCAGCGTCCGCGCCCTCCCCTGCCTCGTCTCGCACGTCATGAACGGCCGCGCCGTCCTGCCCGCCGCGCTCATCATCGAGTGGCTCGCCCACGGCGCAATGCACGGCAACCCCGGCCTCGCCTTCCACGGCTTCAACCAGTTCAAAGTGCTCAAGGGCCTCGTCCTCGAAGGCGACTCCGCCGCGCACGTCACCGTCTCCACCGGCGCACCGCAATCGCGCGACGGTCTGCTCGCGGTGCCCGTGCAATTCACCAGCCGCGGCAGCAACGGCAAATCCACGCTCCACGCCACCGCCGAAATTCTCCTCGCCGACTTCCTCCCCGCCGCGCCCAGCATCGCGCCGGCCGTGAAACGCAACGGCATTTTGTCCAAATCCGTTTACGGCGACGGCCGCCTCTTCCACGGCCCCGACTTCCAGTGCATCGAGGCCCTCGAAGTCTGCAATCCCGCCAACGCCGCGGCGCTCGTGCGCTCCTCGCCCGCGCCGAAGCACATGATTGCCGCGCCGCTGCGCCCCGCCTGGCTCGCCGACCCGCTCGCGCTCGACGCCGCGTTCCAGCTCATGATTTTGTGGAGCACCGCGCAACGCTCCGCGCCCTCGCTGCCCTGTGCGCTGCGGAGTTTCCGCCAGTTCGCCGCGTTCCCGAAAACCGGCGGCAGCCGCGTCATCGCAAGCATCACCTCGGCGGAAACGCCCGTGGCCGTGGCCGACCTTCAGTTTTTCGACCGCGACGGCGGCCTCGTCGCGCTCGGCCAAGGCTACGAATTCGTCGTGGACGCCAACCTCCGCGAAGCCTTCCGTCAGAACCACCTGCCCGCGTGAAGTTCGGCGAACCCATCGCCATCGTCGGCATGGGCGGCGTCTTCCCCGGCGCACGCACGCTCGACGAGTTCTGGCAAATCATCGCCACCGGACGCGACACCAGCCGTCCTGCGCCTGCCGGCCGCTGGCGGCTCAACCCCGCCGACATCCTCCACCTCACGCCTGGCACGCCCGACCGCGTTTACACCGACCGCGCCTGTTTCATCGAAGACTTCTCCCTCGACCCCGCTGGCCTCGCGATTGACCGCGACCTGCTCGCGCAACTCGACCCCGTCGTCCACCTCCTCCTCGCCGCCGGTCGCGACGCCTTCGCCAGCGCGAAGACCAGTTCGCTCGACCGCGCCCGCATCGGCGTCACCCTCGGCCACATCGCGTTGCCCACGGAAAGTTCCTCCAAGCTCTGCGAGGAAATTCTGACGCCATTGCTGGAGCATGCGACCTTTGGCAGCGGAACCTCATCCGCGCTCCAAACCCACCCGCTCAACCGCTACGTCGCGGGCCTGCCCGCCGGCCTGCTCGCCCAAGCCCTCGGCCTCGGCGGCGGCACACGCACCCTCGACGCCGCCTGCGCCTCCTCCCTCTACGCTCTCAAGCTCGCCTGCGACGAACTCCACGCCGGTCGCGTTGACGCCATGCTCGCCGGCGGCGTCTCGCGCCCCGACTCGCTCTACACGCAGATGGGTTTCGCCCAGCTCCGCGCGCTCGCGACCTCGGGCCGTTGCACGCCGTTCGATGCCGCTGCCAGCGGCCTCATCGTCGGCGAAGGCGCGGGCGTCGTTGTCCTCAAGCGCCTATCCGACGCCCTCCGCGACGACGACGAAATCCACGCCCTCATCCGCGGCATTGGCCTCTCGAACGACCTCGACGGCAACCTCCTTTCTCCCGCCAGCGAAGGCCAACTCCGCGCCCTCCGCCTCGCCTACGCCGCCGCCGGCTGGGAACCTGAGAGCGTCGAGTTCATCGAGTGCCACGCCACCGGCACACCCGTCGGCGACGCCGTGGAATTCTCCAGCCTGAACCAACTCTGGTCCGACCGCACTTGGCAACCCGGCCAATGCACGCTCGGCGCAGTGAAGGCGAACGTCGGCCACCTGCTCACCGGCGCGGGCGCGGCGGGCTTGTTGAAAGTTCTCCTCTCCCTCCGCCACAACACACTTCCGCCCGTCGCCAACTTCCAGCGCGCCAGCGACAAAATCCCGCTCGCCCAAAGCCCCTTCCGCGCGCTCACGCAAAGCCAGCCGTGGGAAAAGCGCGCCGACGGCCAACCACGTCGCGCCGCCATCAACGGCTTCGGCTTCGGCGGCATCAATGCGCATGTGCTCATCGAAGAGTGGACCGGCCAGACGGAACGCCGAGCAATGCTCAGCACTCCCGGCACTCCACCCGAGACGCCAGACGCCATCCCCCATCCCCTACCCAGCGTCGCCATCATCGGCCTTGGCACGCACATCGGCCCGTGGTGCAGCGGAGCCTCTGGCCGCAAGGATGCGTCCACGGACTCTCGACGAGATGATCGGGCAATCGCATTTGCTCGCCCCAGGAAAACTCCTCAGAAGGCTCGTTGTCTCGAAA
>CAIPBN010000732.1 GCA_903863315.1 uncultured Verrucomicrobiota bacterium
CACCCGCTTGTGGAAAGCGGGTCGCTCGGTCGAATCGCGCGAGCTGAAGCCGGGCACGACAGTGCAGTTGAACTTCGGTCGCGCGGTGAACTGGCGCGACCACGAGTTCGGCCTCAACGACGTCTGGCTCGACGACGAAAGCCTGAAGCAGGCCACCGACCTCCAGAACCGCCTCAACGTCCGCTACCACCGCATCCGCTGGCTGCCCGGCCGCGTCGAGGCCGTCGAGAACTTCGACTTCGGCGGCGGCTTGGTGACCATCGTGATGTTCGGCGGCGTGGCCAAGCAACTCCTCGACGACCTGCATGCCGACCGCAACGAGCGCATCGCCGTCGCGCCCGCGGAGCACACATTGCGGACATGGACACACCGCGGCGACCGCGCGTTTGGCAAGCTGGTGAAATGGGAAACCGCACCGGTCGTGCCGGGCTTCAGCGGCGTGCGCCTGCATCTGAAGTTCGCTGAGATGCTGGATCATTACCGGGCCGGGAACGCCGTGCGGGTGAAGGCCGAAAGCTGGACGTGGATCAGCAACACGCCCGAGGAGCGCGTGAAATCGTTCGAGGACCGCGACCGCTCGCGCACCCTGCGCCTGCCGCAACAGGTGGCTCCCGAAGAGAAGGCCCGCTGAATCAACCCCATGAAACTGCCGCCGTTGCTTTCGTTCGTCATGCTGGCCTTCGCCGCGTCGGCGGCCGAACCATCGCGGGCCGCGATCGAACCGTTCCTCCGCGACTACTGCCTGCGGTGCCACAACGCCGAGAAAAAGAAGGGTGACCTGCGGCTCGACACGCTCTCAACCGACTTCAACGACCTCCTCGTCGCCCAGACGTGGGACGAGGTCATGCTGCGTATCAACGCGGGCGAGATGCCGCCGAAGGACGAGAAGCAGCCGCCCGCCGAGGCCGTCAGCAAGGTGGCAGACTGGATCACCACCCGGCTGGCCGCGGGCCGCGCGGCGCGACTTTCGGTGCGCACGCCCGTCACGCTTTTCCGGCTCAGTCGTGAGGAATACGCCAACACGATCTACGACCTGCTCGGCGTGCGCTTCGACACCGACGCGCCCGGTGCGTTCAGCGAAGATCCTCGCTGGCACGGGTTCAACCGCATTGGCTCGCAGTTGACGCTGTCGCCGTCGCATGTGGACCGTTACTTCGAGGCGGCGCAGAAAATCATCGGCGAGGCGTTTCCGGAAAAGGAACCGCAGACACTGAAAGGTCGTTTCGATGCGGACACCGCCCGTCCGAAGCAGAAGCAGAAGGACACAGGGAGCACCCGTCCCCTGCGCGACCTCGTGCTGCCCGGCCACACCGCACGCGGCACTATTGATGCGCGCGCGCCAGGCCTGTATCGCATTCGCATCCGACTCAGTGCTGTGCCGTCGATGCGAGGTCGCGTGCCGCATCTAGTGATTTGGGACAACACCCTGAAGCGCAGCGTTCACGGCGTGGACGTTCTCGCGGGCGAGGACTCGCCCACCACACTGGAAATCGAGACGCACCTGCCCGCCGGCCGCTATGGCCTGCTCAACCAGGCACCCGGCCTGTTCGAGGCGCGCGCCCTCTCGCTCACGCAGCAGACGCCGTTCACCCACAGCCGCGAGCGACACAACGTGCATTCCGGCAGCTACAAAATCTGGGACGAATCCGGCGCGGCCATTCCTCCGCTGCTCATGGTGGACTCGTGCGAGTGGGAAGGCCCCATCATCCTTGAGGCCGACCGGAAGAAGCGCGACGGCCTGCTGCCCGAGAGTGCGGACCCCGCCGCCGTGCGCGCCGGCCTGAAGCGCTTCCTCGACCGCGCGTGGCGTCGTCCAGCCACTGAGGTTGAACTCGCCTCGTTCGAAAAGCTCATCGCCAGCGAGATGAAGGCTGGCGAGAAATTCCGCCCGGCCTACCTGTCCGCGCTCGTGGCGGCCCTGACTTCGAAGAACTTCTACTACCTGCACGAGGGCACCGCCGGCCAGGACCGGAAGCTGGCGAACGACTGGGAGCTCGCGTCGCGGCTGAGTTATTTCCTCTGGGGCTCGATGCCGGACGAAGCGCTCTTCGCCGCCACGCGCGAGGGGAAGCTCAGCCAGCCCGAAGTCCTGCGCACGCAGGTCAGCCGCATGTTGGCCGACTCCAAAACTGCAACTTTCCTCAACGCCTTCCCGCATCAATGGCTGCAACTGCACAAGGTCGGATCCTTCCCGCCTGACGTTGAGCTTTACCCCGCCTACGACAAATGGCTGGAGGAATGCATGGTGCTCGAATCCAAGCGCTACTTCACGGAGGTCTTCACGCGCAACCTCTCCCTCCGCGAGTTCCTGCACTCGGACTGGACGATGCTCAATCCTCGGCTCGCCCTCCACTACGGTCTCCCGCCGGTAAAAGGCACTGATTTCCAGCGCGTCACCCTCCGGCCGGAAGACCGGCGCGGCGGGCTGCTCACCCACGCCTCGGTGCTGTCGCTCACTTCCGACGGCGTGCGGCATCGCCCGGTGCATCGCGGTGTGTGGTTGTCCGAAACCATCTTCGGCAAGACGCCGCCGCCGCCGCCGCCGAACGTCGAACCGCTCGAACCCACGCCGTCCAATTCGCCCAAGGCCACCATCCGCATGCAGCTCGAGGCACACGCGACCAACCCAAACTGCGCGGCATGCCATCGCAAGATTGACCCGCTGGGCTTCGCGTTCGACAACTACGACGCCATCGGCCGCTGGCGGACTCACGAGCAGGTCAGCACGGGCCAAGGCGACAACCCGTCGGTCAACGCGACCGGCACGCTGCCCAACGGCGCGGCGTTCACTGGTCCGGATGAATTCAAGCGCCTCCTCGCGTCCGACCTGAACCGCTTCGCCGAAGCCTTCGCCGGCCAGCTCGCCACCTTCGCCCTGCGGCGCATGATGACACTCGATGACGAAGCCGAGCTCCGCGTCATCGCTGCGGCGAGCAAGAGCACGGGTTATCCG
This sequence comes from uncultured Verrucomicrobiota bacterium, assembly GCA_903863315.1. Classification (GTDB taxonomy): domain Bacteria; phylum Verrucomicrobiota; class Verrucomicrobiia; order Limisphaerales; family SXTU01; genus SXTU01. The sequence goes on from CAIPBN010000732.1 coordinate 2,954, forward strand.
CTGCGGACCATGGTGGAGCAGCTCGCCCTCTCCGAGTTCTTCCGCAAGCGGTGACCGGCGGAAATGACCTCTCCGTAAACCTGCGGTGGGTAGGGCGGGCTGTCCTCAGCCCGCCGCCGACCACCAGGAGGCCAAAGAACCTCGGCGGCGCGGTGAGGACACCGCGCACTACCACACCTCACTGCGCAAATCAGGCATGCAGAGTGGCGCGCAGTTCGTCCCCGCAGCTTTCATCAAGACTTGGCCTCAGCCCTTCCTCAAGGCGCCGAAGACCGTCGTCATGATGTCCTTGAGCAGGCTGCTGTCATTCGAGTGGCAGATGAAGCGTGCGCCCTGCTTGATGGCGCGCAGTTGCTGCTCGGTCTTGCCGAACCAACTGCCCGCTGGGATGCCGCGTTTGTTGCCGGCGGCGATGACCCTCTGCACCACCGCGATGAACTCCGGATGATCGTATTCGTTCGGGATGCCCATGTTGGTCGTCATGTCGTTCGGGCCGATGAACAACGCGCTCACGCCGGGGATGGCACAGATAGCGTCGAGGTTCTCCAGTGAGCGGACGGACTCAATCATCGGCACAAAAAGCGTGTCGGCACACTTCTGCTCCACGTAGAGGCGGGTCTTCTCGCTGGGCCACTTGCCTTCCGTGATCACCCGTTCGAGCGCGACCCCTTTGAGGGGGCGATAAACGGCGGCGGCGGCCAGACGTTTGAGCTGCTCCACATCCTCCGCATATGGGATGACCACGCCATCAAACGTGTCGCACACCTTCGCCACGTCGTCGGCATCGCGACTGTGCGTGCGGGCGAGACAGGCGATGCCCTTCGTGGCCAGCGCATAGCGCAGCGGCAGGAAGTCGGCGATGTCGAGCGCGTTGTGCTCGGCGGTGACGATGACGAAATCAATGCTGCCATCCGGGATGAAGTCCACCACCGCCGGCACCACGGCATGCTGGATCAGTGTGCCAAAGACCGGCTGGCCCCGTTTCATCTTGGCCTTGAGCAGCGCGGCGGGCTTGGGTGCGGCGCTCGCGCCAATCGAAGGGACAGTGGGAGGCTTGCCTGCTTCAGCGGCGGCCGCACTCCCGGCCGCAGCGAGAGTGGACGCAACCGTGGTTGATTGGCCAAGGAATTGGCGACGGGTGGTTTGCATGGCGGTGGTCTAGCAGAGCGACGGGCAGAATGCCGCAGGAAAACAATGCGAGCGGCGAGTTCTAACAGGGGCAAGGGCATGACCTTCCCTGCGGGGCATCCAACCACAGCACGCCTCCACGCTTCCCGCAGAATGGCTGGACTGCTACCGTCACCCACAACCCGCACCCATGGCCGTGAAAATGCCCATCAAGATGACCCGCCGCCGGCTGCTGCTGTCCACCGGCGTAGCCGTGCCAGCCGCAGTGCTGGGCGATGCGCTGGCCTTGGAGCCCAACTGGTTGCAGGTTCGCACGATTCGGCTGACGCAATCGAAGCCGGCCCATCGCATCGTGCACTTCACCGACCTGCACCACAAAGGTGACTGCGCACTGCTGCAAGCGGTGGTCCAGCGCATCAACAACTTGAAACCGGATCTAGTTTGCTTCACGGGCGATTTGGTCGAGGAATCCGCCCATGTGGAAGAGTCGCTGGCCTGTCTCCGAGAGCTGCGCGCCCCGCTCTACGGCGTGCCGGGCAACCACGACTATTGGGCAAACGTGGACTTTGAGGAGATCAGCCAAGCGTTTGCGGCCACCGGCGGAGCATGGCTGATGGACCAGTCCGCCAGCACGCGTGACGGGTTGATTACCCTCCACGGACTGACCTGCACCAATGGCAAGCAGCCGGAACCAGTGCAAGGCACGCGCAACCTGCTGCTGGTGCATTACCCGGCCTGGGTGAAGCGTTTCCCTGGCCACCGGTTCGACCTCGCGCTCGCCGGCCACTCGCACGGTGGTCAGGTTCGACTGCCGTTCATCGGGGCTGCGGTGGTGCCTTGGGGCGTGGACGAATACGACTGGGGACTCTTCCAGACCGTGACCGGCCCGCTTTACGTGAACGCGGGCATCGGCTGGTTTTATCTCAACGTCCGGTTTCGTTGCCGGCCGGAAATCACGGTGCTGGAGCTTTAAGCGCCGGGCTGAATTGGCCTCACCCCGCCTATTTGTCCGCCAGCCGAATCAGCGCAGATTTCCCGTGCGCGTCCAGTCCTTCCAGCTCGGCGAACTTCCGCACCGCGCCCAGCGCCTTCTTCAGCGCGGGCTTGGCATAGTTCACCACGCTGGTCCGGCGCTGGAACTGGTCCACGGTCAGGCCGGCGAAGGAGCGGCCGGCGCCGCCCGTGGGCAGGGTGTGGCTCGGGCCGGCCACGTAGTCGCCCAGCACCGTCGGCGACCAGCCGCCGAGGAAGAGCGCCCCCGCCGTGGTGATCTCCGCCACGGCCTGTTGCTGCTGGCGGATCATCACCTCGCAGTGCTCCGGCGCGAGCCGGTTCACGAGCGCGAAGCCGTCGGCCAGGGACTTCACCTGGATGAGCCAGCCGTTGCTGGCCAGCGCCTTGGCGATGAACTCGCGACGGGACAACTTCGGCAGTTGCCGCGCGACCTCCTTCTCCGTGGCCTTGAGAATCTTCGCCGAAGTCGTCACCAGCCAGACACGCTCGTGGCCGGAACCGTGCTCGGCCTGGGCGAGCAGGTCGGCGGCGATGAACTTCGGATTGGCCGAGTCATCCGCCAGCACCAGCACCTCGCTCGGGCCGGGCAGGAGGTCAATCGCCACATGTCCGACCAGCAACCGTTTGGCCGCGACGACGTAGGCATTGCCCGGACCGAAAACTTTCTGCACCGGGCGAATAGTGGCCGTGCCCAGCGCCAGCGCGGCGATGGCTTGCGCGCCGCCGGCCTTGTAAATCTCCGTCGCGCCGGCCATGCGCGCGGCAAATAACAGTGCCGGATTCACGGAGCCATCGCGGCCCGGCGGCGTGCAGACAACAATCTCGCGGCAGCCCGCCACCCGGGCGAGGGTGATGGTCATCAGCGCGGTGGAGACGAGCGGGGCGGTGCCGCCCGGGATGTAGATGCCCACGCGCCCGAAGCCGTCGAACTTCTCGCCCACCGTCGCGCCATGTGAGTTGCGCGCCGACCAGTTTTTGCGCAGGGACTTTTTGGCGAAAGCTGCGATGTTCTGCTCCGCCTCGGTGACGGCGGCGCGCAGCGCGGCATCCGCTGTGAGGGAGGCGTTGAAGATTTCCGCCGGCGAAACCGCCAACTGCTCAGCCGTGAGCTGTGCGCCGTCGAAGCGGCCGGTGAGCTCCAGCAAGGCGGCATCACCCCGCGTGCGGATGGCTTCCACAATGCCGCGCGCCCGCTCCTCGACGACGGGATCAAAGAGGCTCGATGCCGCCGCAAGCTGGCCCAGCCGCGCCGCGTAGTGCTTGTCCGAAAACTTGAGGACGTTCATGCGGCGGGAGGCTAGGGGGGAGAAGTGTCTGAAGCAATCCCGCGTGCGGGCCGAGACCTGGACCCCGAGGCATTTGTCCGCTGGGCACAGGATGACGTCCGCACTTTGGAGGAGCACCACACCACGGAGTTGCTCGTCGATGCTTGCCTCTCTCCCCCTTCCTCGGAGGAGTTGAAAGCCGGGGTGAGGGGGGCTCTTGGCTCAATACACCAGCACCAGCACGGTGGTCTGCTCCACGGACTTTACCACGTCCTCGAACTTGCACCCCTTCGGGTGGGCTTCCTTCAGCTTGGCGGCGACTGCGGGGACGAATCGCAGGTTATTCCTTCAAGCGGCCAGCCGCGCGTTCGCCTTGGATGAAGGCGGCGGGCGACATGATGCGCAGGCCGTAGAAGGAACCTCCCAGCGGGCTGAAGTCATCTTGGTCCAACGTCAGCAACACCTTGGACCATGCCAGCGCCGAAAACAGGACCGGGCGGTCCTTAGCCACGGGAAACACCGCCGCCCGATCGAGGCTGACCACGTCGTCACACACGTCCAGTTGTGGGCGCAGCCGGACCCAGATGGCCGTCGCCCCGGCGGGGAAATGATCTAGGTTGGTGACCACTTCACTCAACACGTAGGGGGTCGTTTGCAGCGACCAGTGATTGGCCGCCGCGAGGTTGAAGACCGCCCGGGAAGCGCCGGACGCCGAACCGCAGGCGGCCAGCAGCAGGCTGGTGTCGAGGAACAGGTTCACCGCGCGGCCTGCACGCGCTGCCACTCCGCCTCATCCGCCGCGACCCAGTCGGCGACCTGCTCCCGCGTGAACCGCCGGGGCGGCGGCAATGACTGGCCACCGGCCTGCAAGCGGGCGGCGAGGAACAGCAGCAACTCCTGCTTCTCCGGCGCGGACAGGGCGTCCGCCGCTGATTCGATTTCCGCCAGTGTGCTCATGCTCGCGGCACCGTAGCACCGTCCGCCAGCACCC
>CAIPBN010000733.1 GCA_903863315.1 uncultured Verrucomicrobiota bacterium
ACTTCGGCTACCGCCAGATCAACAGCCTCTGGCGGCTGGAGGGCATCTGGCAGTTCCTCACCGGCAAGCAAGGCTGGGGCGCGATGCAGCGCACCAAGTTCACCAAATCCAACGGTCAGTGACACGGCCGCCTTGGGCTTTGCGCCATCCCGTCCGCTTGCTACGCTCGCGCCCATGCGAATTTTGACTGGCATCCAGCCTTCGGGCGCGCTGCACCTCGGCAACTACTTTGGCGCGATGCGCCCGGCCATCGAGCTGCAACAACAGGGCGAGGCGTTTTATTTCATCGCCAACTACCACTCGATGACGTCGCTCACGGACGCGAAGCTCCGCCACCAATACACCCTCGACGTGGCGCTGGACTTCCTCGCCTGTGGGCTGGACCCCGCGCGCTGCGTATTCTGGGTGCAGTCCGACGTGCCGGAAGTGACCGAGCTCGCCTGGCTGCTCTCCACCGTCACGCCCATGGGCCTGCTGGAGCGCTGCCACAGCTTCAAGGACAAGGTCGCCAAGCTCGGCGATGGTGAAATCGGCTCCGTGAACCACGGCCTCTTCGCCTATCCGGTGCTGATGGCGGCAGACATTCTCCTCTTCGACTCGAACGTCGTGCCCGTGGGCAAGGACCAGAAGCAGCACCTCGAAGTCACGCGCGACATCGCCGGCAAGTTCAACCAGCTCTACGGCCAGACCTTCGTCATCCCCGAACCGCGCATCCGCGAGGAGGGCGCCGCAGTGCCGGGCCTCGACGGGCAGAAGATGAGCAAGAGCTACGGCAACACCATCGAGATCTTCGGCGAGGAAAAGGCCACGCGGAAGAAGATCATGGGCATTGTCATGGACTCGCGCACTCCGGCCGAGCCGAAGCCTGACGCGGACAAGAACCTCGCGGTCCAGCTCCTCAAGCTCGTCGCGCCCGCCGAGGTGGCGACGGATATTGAGAGCCGTCTGCGTGCCGGCGGCCTCGGCTACGGCGACTTGAAGAAAGCCCTCTTTGAGCACTACTGGCAGCACTTCGCCACCGCCCGCGCCAAGCGCGCCGAGCTCGCTGCCAACCAGGACTACGTCCGGCAGATTCTCCGCACCGGTGCCGAAAAGGCCCGCGCCGTGGCGACCAAGGTCCTAGCGCGGGCCAAATCCGCCAGCGGCTTGAGCTAACGACGGCCCAGCATCGGGCGGAGCAGAACGTGCGCCCTGGCTTTTCCGCCCACGTTTTGGCGTCGCCTCCGCGTGGCGGACCCGGTTAAGTCTTCCTTGTGGCCCTGAACAAACGCGCGTTGGGAATTGCAGCCGCGCTCCTGCTCTTTGCAGCGCTCGTGGCGTTGCAGGTGTGGCGCACGCCCAAGCCGCAGTTGCCCCCGGTGGCCAAGCTGCCAGACGGTTCAACCCTGCGGCTGGCCAAGGTGTCGTTCGGCACCGCGCACTTCCCGCCCGGTCCCTGGTGGCGGCCGCTGGCTCAACGCCTTCCCGCCGACTGGCAGCGGCGGTTTGGGGTGGTGACCGGCCCCGGCCTGAGCACCACCACGCCCTCGCTGGGCGTGTGGCTGGAACAGGAAAAGGCCGGCAATCATTTACGCTGGGAATTTGCGCTTGTGGACGAGCACGGGGCCGAGGTCACGATGACCGCCGCCTCCACCCACGAGTCCTCCGCCACGGGCGGACCGTCGCTCACCGGCCGGGCGTTCACCGCCTTCCCCCGGCGCGGCAAGATGGTGCTGCTGCGGATCTACGAACGCGCCCCGGCCGGTGGCCGGACGTTGCAGGCGTCGTTTCACTTCGCCAACCCGACGCTTGGTCCGCACCCGGAATGGCGGCCGCAACCGCCCCCGGCGCGGCTGCGTCAGGGCGACTTGGAAATCACCTTCAAGCAGTTGCAGGCCGGAGTGGGCGGCGGTTACAAATCACGTGGGCCAACGCAGGGCGAGGAAACGTGGGCGCGGGCGGAATTCGACGTGAAGGAGAACGGAGTGGCGAGCGAGGTTTGGTTTCCCGACGGCATCGTGTTGTCGGACGCAACCGGGAACCAGATCCGACAGAACTCCTGGTCCAGCGGCGTGCAGGCTGGCGTGGCGCATCTGCGCTGGGGGCCCTACCTATGGCCCAGCGAGGCGGCGTGGAAAATAAGCGTTGAGTTCATGCGCAACCATGAGAAGGCCGTGTTCAGCACGAACGAGTTGATCGTCGTGACCGGCCTGGCGTTGCCGGCGACAGACGCAGTGACGGAACTCAACCTCAGCACCAACCGACTCGGCCACACCGTGCGTGTGCTGGGCCTGTCGAGCGGCAAGGGGAAGTTCGGCGACCGGCACTCCCGCATGAGGAGCCCTGGTATCCACATCGAAGTGGACGTGTCGCCCGAGCTGGGCACGAGCAAGAGGCTGTCGGTGCTGAACGTGCGCGATGACCAAGGCCGCAAGGTTGAGAGCCGAGGCTATGGCAGCAGCAACAGCTCGTATTCGTTTGGCTACGAGCCGAAGCCCGATGCGAAGCGCCTGGACTTCACGCTCGCCGTGCAGGAGGTCGTCATCGGCGAATTTGTCGTGAAGCCGGAGCTGTTTGCCCCCGAGAAGTCTCTCGGCAAGTAAGCCGCCGGCCCGATGACAGGCCACTTTGCACCTTGAACTTTGCCCCGTGAAACCTACGCTCCGCCGCCATGAGTGACCGTCCCGCGACTCGTCTCGCCCGCTGGCCATCGTTGCTGCCGTTCCTGATCGGCGCGGCGATGCTGGATTATTTTGCCTGGTGGGTGGTGGAGAAGAGCGATCATCCCATCAACATCTGGATCGGCGTGCTGGCCTTGGTGGCCGTGGCCGGTGCGGCGTGGTGCTCCGTGTTCCCCTTCATCACCGATGCCGAGACGGCGGCGAAGCTGGAGGAGCTGAACAAGCTGCAGTCCGCCGCGCACCAGATTCAGAACCTCGAAAAGGTCGCCAACCAGATCACCATCGCCACCGCGCAGTGGCAGAACGTGCAGGAGCACAACACCAAGGCCATCGAGTCCGCAAAACAGGTGTCGGAGGAGATGACGCAGGAGGCCATTCGCTTCGCCGACTTCATGAAGAAGGCCAGCGACTCCGAGAAGGCGACCCTCCGCCTCGAAGTGGACAAGCTCAAGCGCACCGAGAACGACTGGTTGCAGGTCGTGGTCCGCGTGCTGGATCACGTGTATGCGCTTAACCGCGCGGCGAAGCACTCCGGCCAGCAGAATCTCGTCGAGCAGCTCGCGCACTTCCAGAACGCCTGCCGCGATGCCGCCCGCCGCATCGGTCTGGTCGCATTTGCACCGGCCTCCGGCGACACCTTCGAGCCGGGCCAACACCAGACCGCCGATGGCCGGAAGGATGTGCCCGACGACGCGAAGGTCTTTGAAACGGTGGCCACCGGTTACACGTTCCAAGGGCAGATGCTCCGCCCCGCCCTCGTGCTGCTGGACCCGCCGAAAGGTCCACTGCCCGCGCAGCCCCCGGTGGCCACCGCGCCGCCGACCAATGAGCCGGCCGAGGAAGCCTCTGCGAGCTGATCCGTTGGAGCGCGACCTGCATCGCTCCGGTTAGATCGACACCTGTCGGACAGGCGTGTCCGCCCCACATTCGCTCACAGCTTGAAGAAAATCTTCCGCCGGTAGAGCCAGTAGAGGACGGCCCATTCCGCCGCGAGCACGAGCGCGGCTTGGAGGACGTTGCCCCACAATCCGAGCGGTTCCGGCCACGTGTAGTTCGCGGGCTTGGCGATGGCGTCAGCAAGATGCGGATGGTCGAACAATAGAGCGGCTAGCGGCTTCGTGAAGACGGCGATTCCCCGGTCGAAGAACGAGCCGCGGAAGAGTTGCGCCATGCTGTAGGCAAAGATGGAATTCATCCCGACGACGACGAGGAACGTGGGCCAGCGCCGCCAGCCTTGCACCTCGATGAGCCAGTAAAACGCGAGCAGGAAAAGAACCGTCCAGCCTGCCGCCCAGAAGGTGAAGCTCGCGGTCCAGATGCGCTTCACCATCGGCACCAGCGGCGTTGCGCCTGCACTGAGGAGGCCGCCGAGCAAAAAGCCCACGACGGCGGCGATGGCGAGGAACTGCATCACGCGTGGCTTGGGCAGCTCGCTGCCGACGAGCCGTCCGCACATCACACCGAACAGGATGGTGGCGGTGGCGGGAATCGCGTTCAGCCC
>CAIPBN010000734.1 GCA_903863315.1 uncultured Verrucomicrobiota bacterium
CGCACTCACCGCGAAGTCAGACATAACTTCGTCCACCGAGCGGAGATAAGTTTCCGTGGCGACCCGGCGGTATATTTGGGTGTGCTGCTCATCCGAGATGTCGAACAGCCATTTAAGGTGCCAGACAGCATTGACCTCGTCCTGCGTGAACTGCTTGTCCGCCAGGCAGGCGGCAAGGAATCCGGCGTAAAGTTCACCGATCCGTCCGGGATAATCTCGGGTGAAGCTGATCTGGAACCTGGCTTCCAGCGCCGCGAGCTCATCCCGACCCACATCCGTCACGGCCGCAGCTTCAGCGAGTCGGTTGGTTAAGGCCACGGCCGGCTCATCATTCAGCGGATCCCAGCCGTGGTCGGCGTCGAGCGTGGTTGGTTCAAACGGGTGTGCCATCGGACAAGGGGGATGGTGTCGAATCAGCCCATGAAACGCAAACGCCTCCTGCCGGGGAGCCGACAAGAGGCGTGCGGTGCTGCAATAGGGGGCTACTTCTTTCCCTTCTTCGGCCCGCGACCGGGGAACGTCAGTTCGGCGATGCCGGACTTGTCGAGTTCGCCGAGGCCGACTTTCACCATCTTGCTGTATTGCTTGGTGGTGGCTTCGGCGAGCGGAAGGTTGAGCTTCTTCTCCTTGGCGAGGCTCAGGGCGATGCCGCTGTCCTTGGCCGCATGGGCGGCGCTGAAGAAGCAGGAGTGGTCCCGGTTCATCATGTCCTCGCCGTCGGTGACGATCACGCGGCTGTTCGCGCCGGTCTGGCTGAAGACTTCCATGACGGTCTTGAGGTCGAGGCCGAGCGAGCTAGCGAGGCCGAGGCCCTCGGCGAGCCCGGCGGTGTTGATGTTCATCACCATGTTGACCAGCGCCTTGACCTGCGCGGCCTTGCCGGCGGTGCCGATGTAGCGGAGCAGCTTGCCCTCGTCGGAGAGCTTCACGAGGAGCGGCTTCACCTGGTTGAACGTCGCTTCCTCGCCGCCGCACATGAGGTAGAGCGTGCCGGCGCGCGCCTGGTTGATGCTGGAGGCCATGCAGGCTTCGAGCGTGGCGGCCTTGGCCTTCTTGGCAAGCTTGGCGACCTCGACGTGGACCTTGGGCGAAATGGTGGCGCAGTTGATGAAGACCTTGCCGGCGGCGCCCTGGAGCAGGTTGTCCTTCTTGTTGGTGTAGATGTTGAGCATCGCAGCATCGTCGGTAACGACGGTGATGACGACATCGGACAGCGCCGTCACCCGGGCGAGGGAGACGCAGGCCTCGCAGCCGATTTCCTGCGCGACGGCCTGGGCGGAGGCGGCGCGCATGTCATAGACAGCGGTGACGGGATACCCGACTTCCTTGAGGCGACGGGCCATGTTGGCGCCCATCCGACCGACTCCGACAATGCCAATTTTCTCTGCCATAAACGAGTTGAGTTGAGGTTCGTGGCCGCGTGTGCGGCGAGTGAGTTTGCTAACGGGGTGTGACTGTAGAGAAAGCGGTTTTGCCTCCAAGTCCAAAGTTCGCCGGCTCAGGCCACAAACCGGGGCGGAAACACCGGGTCCGGCAGGTGCTTGCGGAGCAGCTCGACGAACCTGGCGATGCCGCGCTTCTCGTCCGCACCGAGATGGTAGTGGATGTGCCAGCCGAGGTAGTCGCGGCGGAAGTCGAGGTCGAATTCCGGGCGCGAGCTAATGAGGTAGTCCAGCGTGTCGAGGCCGAAGTCACGCGCCTCGCGAAGCTGGCGGCGGAGGCGCTCATTGTCCTTGCTCCGGCGCAGGGCCCAGATGGCATACACAAACGGCAGCCTGGTGAGTTCATACCACGCCGTGCCCAAGTCCCAGATTTCGTGCGAGTGCGCCGTCCGACGGAATTCGATGGCGGGGTTACCAATGAGCAGGACAGCGTCGTGCTGGCCGGCCTCGGCGTAGGCGGGCAGCGGTTTGAACTCCGGCTTCAGCCCGCGCTCGGCGAGCAGGACGCGCAGCAGGTTCACGCTCGTGAGCGATGCGGTGTCGCAGAAGACTTCCGTGACCTGCTCCAGCGGCACGCGATGGGCGAGGAAGACGCTGAACACCTCGCCCAGCGAAGCGACTGCTATGCCATCAAGCACGTCGTAACCGTCGTGAAAGAGCACTTCCGTGATGCTGACCAACGCGGCATCCAGATCACCGCGACGGAGCTTCTCCGCGAGCTGCGCGGGCGGAATGAACTCAATCTGCCTCTCCAAGCCCCGCGTGAGCGGCACGGCGTTCAGATACGGCACGGAGCCGACGCGGAAGGGCGCGAGCGAGTTTTCGAGTTCGCTCTCGCGCTGCACGTTCGCGCTGCGCTGCTCACGCTCGACGCGGTGGGCGAGATCGTCCGCCGACTCGAGGGGAGCGAGGCGGAGTTCGGGGATTGGGTCGGAAGAATTCATCCGCGACGCCTAGCTGCGCTTCTTGGTGCGTCCGGATGAAAGCTTTTTGGCTCCCGCCAGTTCCTGCTTCACCGACAACAAGAGCTTCTCGCGCTCAACAGCGTCAAACTGGCGGGCATGGCGCTGTTCCTGCGCCAACAGTTTGATGGCCTCCTCCAAGTCGCGCACCCGGGCCTCCACTTGGCGGATGGTGGAGCGGTGCTCCTGCAACTCACGCGCCATGTTCAACGTGGAGAGCAGCCAATCAGTGAGCAGCTTCCACATGATCAGGCCCCGTGAAGGATGGCTTTCACTTCGGACAGCAAATTGGGGCGCTCAACACGGCAGCGTTCCTCCCGTTGTCGCTCCGTGGCAAGCTGACGGAGAATGCGCTTGGTCTCGGCGAGGTAACGCTCTGCCTGCGCCTTGTGGCGGGCCTCCTCCTGATCGAGGGCTGCTGCTTTGCTCATGGCGTGAAGATAGCCATCGGACTACAAGCGGTCAACGCGCGGCTCCGATGGTTCCGTTTGGCGGGCTTTGGCCGGCCATTCCTTCACCGCCTCGTAAAACGTGTTCCGCTGCACGGGAATTCTCCCCACCTCGCGGATGGCCTTCACCATCTCCACCTCGGTCTGGAGCTGCGGGGACTTCGCGCCGGCCATGTGGAAGATGTGCTCCTCGACGATGGTGCCGTGCAGATCGTCCGCGCCGTAGCTGAGGGCGACCTGCGCGAGCTTGAGGCCCATGCCGACCCAGTAGGCGGTGATGTGGTCGAAGTTGTCGAGGTAGAGCCGGCTCACGGCGATGGTGCGGAGCTGATCGAGGCCCGTGGGCGGCACGCGCACCGGGATGTCGTTGTTCTCGGGCTGATACGGCAGCGGCACAAAGCCAGTAAAGCCCTGCGTCTCGTCCTGCAACGCGCGCAGCAGGCTCAGATGGTGCACGCGGTCCTCCAGCTTCTCGACGTGGCCGAAGAGCATCGTGCAGGTGCTGCGCCCTCCGAGGCGATGCCAGGTGCGGTGGACGTCCAGGTATTCCTCGGCGCTTTCCTTGCCGCGCGCGATGGCATGGCGGACTTCCTTGCGAAAGATTTCCGCGCCGCCGCCGGTGAGGGATTCAAGGCCGGCGGACTTGAGTTCGGTGAGCGTCTGCTCGACGGACTTCTTCGCCAGCCACGCGAGGTGGAGGATTTCAATCGCGGTGAAGCACTTGAGTTGCAAGCGCGCGTCGAGGGCCTTGAGCGCCTTGAGGAAGTCCACGTAGTAGCTGAATGGCAGCGAGGGGTGCAGCCCGCCGACGATGTGCAGCTCCGTGATGCCCAGCGCGAGCGCCTCGCGGGCCTTTTGCACCATCTGCTCAATGGTTAGCTCGAAACCGTCCTTGTCGCGCTTCTTGCGGGCGAAGGAGCAGAACTGGCAGGAGAGGATGCAGTAGTTCGAGTAGTTGAGGTAGCGGTTGAGGATGTAGCTGGCGCGGTTGCCGACCTTCCGCTGCCGCGCGAAGTCCGCGATGGCCCCGACAGCGTTGATGTCCTTGCTCTCGAAGAGGCGCAGGGCATCCGCGTCGGAAAGGCGCTCGCCGGCGACGACCTTGTCGTAAAGGTCGCGCAGGTCGCTGTGTTGAATGGCAAAATTCACTCAGAGGAAGAATGGTGGGAGAATCGCAATCTGGCAAAAAAAGAGTGAGAGCCTGTCCGTGAAACCCGGCCCTCTCATGCCAAAGTGCGGGCGGCAATTAAACCACCAGCTCGCTTCGCGTGGATTCAAAGGGAGGATTTGATCGGGTTTTCACCTACGGAAGCTGCGTCCGCGTTTTGCGTTTCCGCTCCAGCCCCTCCAAGTGAACCTTGCGCGCTTCCGCTCGACGCAGCCTTTCCTTCCGCCGACAGGCATTGCAGTGGATGGCAATGGTCTCAATCTCGCCTCCTTGCTCCTCATACCAGCGCTGCTGCTGCTTGGCCGTCCACAACTCGCGCATTCCGCAAATCCGGCAATCGAACCACCGGTCGTAGTAGTAGTCGGGAACCTTGGGGATGACGCTCCGCGAGGATACTTTTGCCTTGTTCACGGGGATTATCGTCTCGTCTCGCAATCCACTCTGAAACGCCCTTTGCCGCAAACTGTCCTTTCGGCTTGTGAGCACAACCCGCTCCGCCCGAGCGACCTTGATGGCTATCCGCTTCTGTTTGTTGCTTCTGCCCATTGGGTAGGAAGCCGATTATGTCCTTTCCTCCATCCCCAGCTTCACCGCGTAGATCATCACGTCCTGGAACACGCCCATGAAGCGGCGCTCGGCCTTGATGTCCACGCCCACGGAGTAGGTGTAGCCGGCGTCTTCGAGGATTTTCAGGAAACGGCTCATCTTCACCTCGGTCGTGCCGTAGCGGTGGTGATACTCGATGGCCATGCGATGGATGCGCGCCAGCTTGCCGCTCGCCACCAAGTCCGCGAAGACCTCCCACTCGCCGCCCTCGATGTCGAGCTTGAGCAGGTCCACGTCTTCATGGATGGAATCGGAAAGCTTCACCAGCCGCACCTCGATGGGCACGGTCTTCTGCTTCTCGTCGCGGTTGCCGATGGCGCTGCTCATCGGCGAGAAGCCGGGGTTCACATGGAAGGTCGTCGTGCCCGGCGCGTTGGCGCACGCGGCCTGCACGAGCGCGACGTTCTTCAAACCGTTCGCCTCGACGTTCTTCTTGAGCATCTCGAAGCAGAACGGGTTCGGCTCGAAGGCGAGGATGCGCGCGTCCGGGTAGTGCAGCTTGAAGTAGAGCGTGGCGCAGCCGATGTTCGCACCACAATCTATGATGAACGGGTCGCGGCGCGGGAGCTTCACCAGATACTCGTTGCCGATGAAGACCTCGTTGAAGAGGAATTCCAGCTCCAGCCAGTTCTGCGCGTGGATGGTGAAGTTGCCCAGCTCGATGGCGAGCGGCTTGTCGCGGTTCGCCTTCGGGTAGCGACGGAGTTGAAGCCAGGCGTGGTAGATGGCCCGGGCGCTGGGCTTGGCGCTGGGCAGCCGCAGGATGCGACGGCGGTCGCGGATGAACTCGAAGGTGGAGAGCAAGGAGGGCATGGTTCAAATCTCAATCAGCGGCAAATGCTTCACCCGCTCCCACTGCTCGTCGAGCGAGGCTTCGCGCATCCGTGGGGCGCAGGGATAAAACGCTTCCTCCGGCGTGAATTCGGCGACCTTCCCCTGCCCCACGTCACGGCGGATGAAGATGGCGTTTGCGCCCGAGGTGTCGCAGCCGGCAAGGAAATAGCCCTTCTTCGCCGCGAGCTTGGTGAAGGCCGTGAGCGACGCGCCGTGATACCAGCCGCTGTCATGGTGCGCGTAGCGCTCGAACGACGGCTCGTAAGGCACCGTCACGCTGCGCGTGGGGCCAAAGCTGGCGTTGAACTCGATGATGAGCAGGCGCGGCGAGACGACCGTGACCGCGTCCCAAATCCAGTAGTCCACGCCATCAATGTCAATGGACAGCATGTCCAGCTCGCCCTTGAAACCGTATTGGGCGAAGAGGTCGTTGACGTTCTCCTTCGTGATGAAGTTGGTGCGAATCTGGACGTGCTGCGGCGCGATGCCGTGGCGGCGGTGGTAGAAGGTCCGCGCGCGGTCCGCGAGCGAATCGCTGCCGTCCATGAGCAGCCCGCCCCAGCCAAAGTGCAGCGCCAGATTCGCGGCGTTGCACTCCGTGCCATCCTCGATGCCGAACTCGATGAAGGTCTTGTTCGGCGCGCCGATCTTCGAGAACAGGTGCAGCAGCAGGCCGTCCTCGCCGAACTGCGAGTGAATCTTGCGCTCATGGCTGGCGAGCTCCTTGCGCTTGTCCGGCGCGTGGATGAGCGAGGCGTATTGCTCCTTGAGCGCGTTGATCTCGTTCTGGTCGCCGACATGGCGCTGCCACCAGGCCTGCATGCCTTTGAGGCGCGGAAGGTTCTTGCCGGTGGAGGCCCAGCGTGCGGCCTTTTTCAGACCGCGCCTGGCGGCGTCTTTGATGAGGTCGGACATGTTCTGAAAGCAAGCGAAGGGAACCACGAACGCGCCCAATGGACACGAAGAAAATACGCCCGCCCGAAAAACTCCAGGAGGTGCAGCCACAGCAAGGCAGAATCCAAGCTTCCATCATCGAAGCGCGCATGCGCAAGAGTCCCCGCCAGCCTGTCACTACCGACTACCGTTTGATTCTGATAGAACTGGCAATGACCGCGTCCATACTGCCTGAACTGCCA
>CAIPBN010000735.1 GCA_903863315.1 uncultured Verrucomicrobiota bacterium
CGGTCACCCCAAACCTTCCTCTCGTCGTTTCGGCCTGCGCCAATTGCCCGCTGGCGTCGTTGCGCCAGCAACTCTGGCAGCAAAGCCGGCTTTTCCTTCGTTACTACTTGCCTCGCTCCGTCCGCGCAAAAACTACAGGTGTGCTGTGTGAGCGTCAGAATCTGGTCGTGCCCCAAGACCGACGGTCATAGACCGCCGTCATAGGAGCGGATGAAGGCCACAGGGCTGAGCGGCTGGCTCAGACCCCGGGCAACGTCGGCAGGCCCAGAAACACCGGCAGATAGCGGCGTTCAGCCCGCGGTGAGCGGCCGGGCTGCGGGGCTCCTTCGGGCTTGGGCGGCGGAGTGGGACGCGCTTGCGGCCGCTTGGCGGTCTCAATGATGCCGTTGGCAAACTCGATCACGTGACCTTGATGGATGAGCCAGTGCAAATCCGCGTTCAGGGCGGATTGCTCCGGGGTGGGCACTGGCAGGCTGGGCGTGGCGGCGGCTTCCCCGGCGGCGGGAGCCGGAGCGGGTTCGGCAGGCACCACGGCCGGGGCCGGGGCCAAGGCCTCAATGGCCTTGCGCCGCGTGCACTTGGGAGTGGCGTTGATGAATTCGATCAGCCGCCGAATGCTGCCAGACACCGGGGTGGCTTCCATGTCCAAGAAGGCAGGGCGGGCCACGGAAACGTGGGTGATGGTCTTGTTGACCTTGAAGAACTGAAGGCCCAGCCGACTGAACTGGGTGCACAGCGTGTTCACCAGCTTCAGCGGGAAGCGGACCTGGTCCTCGACGACCAAACGGAAGATTTGCCGGAGCACCGGCGCGGAGTTCCCGATGTTCACCCCCAGCAGGGTGTGAGCCTCGACCGATTTGACCAAGTTCGGCAGGTGCGTGGTCTTGAAATGAGCCTCGACCTCCTCGCGCGTCGCGAACTTGAGCGCCTCGGGCACATTGAGGGCGGTGTATTCGGTCTTGAAGCTGGCGTTGTCGAGCCATTGCTTCACCACCGCCTCGTCGCGGACAATCTTGACGCGGGCCTTGAACGCCTCAAAGGGCATGCGGGCAAAACGCTCCGTGTGGAGCTTGTGCAGCTTGGCCTGGTAATCGTGGTAGTTCGGCGGACCAAGGACGATGCCGCTCAACCCGCACTGGGCCACAAATGTGTAAGTGCCCTTCGGAGCCTCGCCGGCAATCTTCTCGGTCTGGTAAAACGTGGCGAAGTGCCGGTTTAGCAGATGCCCCATGGCCTCCGCCTCGGACAGCCAGAGGGTGTCATCCAAATTGCACAGGAACAACGGCTGGGCCACCTGATCCCCTTGCTTCACCACGCGGAAATTGATGGTGAACCGGTCGGGCTTCTTGAGGATGAGGTGCGCGATGTCGAAGATCGGATAGGCGCGGCCGGTGAGCTTGATCTGCCGGGCCAGGCCTTCGACGCCCTTGTCCTCGGGCATGAGGTTGACGTCGAAATCGGGCAGGCGCGGCGGGGGCTCGCTGCGGGGTGCATCACGCCGGTCACGGTCGGAACGACCGCCGGGGCGACCACCGCCACCGCCAGCGCGCGGGCCGCCGGGGCCGTCGCGGCGCGGACCATCCCGTCGCGGACCGCGATCCCCTCCGGGACGTGGACCACGCGAAGGGCCGCCGCGACGATCGCCGCGCTCGGGGCGGTCGCCCTCGTCGCCACGGAAATTCGCATAGCGGTTGGTGTCGGTGGATTGCTTGGCCCACGCGGGCAACAACAGCGACTCCACATCCAGTTCAGTTTCGGACGGTTGACTCATTCGCAAAGCGGGATTTGATTACACCCGGACAAAGGTTCCGCCAGCATGGGCAGCGGCGAAGCGGAAAGCAAGCGCCACGGGACGTGGACTTGAACCCTTGGGCTGCGGGCTGCGGGAGGAAGCGGGGATTTAGCGGCGTTTTCGGGCACCGAAGAAGTAGCCACTGCCGATGCGGGACATCTGCACCTTGCGCTCGTAGGGCTTGGGCGCGTTCGCCTTCTGGGCCTCGAACAACGCGGTGTAGCGGTAATTGAAGCCCTCCAGCTTCTCGCGGGGAATTTGCTGGCTGATGTAGCGCTCGATGGAGAAGACGTGCATCGCATCCTCGGCGATCATGAGCGTGAAGGCGTCTCCGGTGTTCTCCGCCCGGCCAGTGCGGCCGATGCGGTGAACATAATCCTCCGGATGTTGGGGCACATCGAAATTGACCACATGGCTGACGTTGGCGATGTCCAGGCCGCGCGCGGCGATGTCCGTGGCCACCAGCACCTCGAATTTGCCTTGGCGGAAGCCCTCCAGCGCTTGCTCGCGCTCGCGCTGGGTGCGGTTGGAATGCAGCACGGCCACGGCATGATTGTCCCGCTTGAGCAGGCTGGCCACGCGATCCGCCCCGTGTTTGGTGCGGCAGAAGACGATGACGGAGTCGTAATTCACGCGCTTGAGCAGCTCCAGCAGCAGATCGGCCTTCTGCACGTCGCTGACCGGATAGATGACATGCTTCACGGTCTCCGCCGGGGACCGGCGCGCTCCGATCTCAATCGTCTCGGGGTTTTTCATCGCCCACTGGATGAGCGTCTCGATGGCGGGTGGAATGGTCGCGGAGAAGAGCATGGATTGGCGCTCGGCCGGGCATTTCTGCAAGATGCGCTTCACGTCGGGCAGGAAGCCCATGTCCAGCATGCGGTCGGCCTCGTCCAGCACGAGATGCTGCACGTAGCTGAGGTCGCAGTTGCCCTGTTCCATGTGGTCGAGCAGGCGTCCCGGCGTGGCCACGATGACGTCAGCGCCGCCGTCCCCCTTGAGCGCGTCAATCTGCTTCTGGTAGCCCACACCGCCATAAACCACCGCCACGGTGAGATCGGTGAAGCGGGCGTAATCGCGGAAGGCGGTTTCGACCTGGGCGGCCAGTTCGCGGGTCGGCTCCAAAATCAGCGCCCGGGTCACGCGTTCGTGGTGGCGGAGCTTCGTAAGGATGGGCAGGGCGAAAGCGGCGGTCTTGCCGGTGCCGGTTTGCGCGCTGCCGATGATGTCACGGCCTTCGAGAACGAGGGGAATGGCGCGGAGCTGGATGGGGGTAGGCTCGGTGTAGCCCATGGCCTTCACGCCCTCCAGCACGGTGGCGGAAAGTCCGAGTTTGGTAAACGACATGGCCTGACCTTGCCGCAGCCCGCCAAAGAAGGGAAGCGGGCATTGTAGGACCCGGGCTGACGGCCTGAAGTTTGACGGCGCGCTGAAGATCGGCGATGAATCCGCCAGCCGACACCATGATTCCCCGGGAAATCCTCAAGAAGATCCGCCAGATCGAGATCCGCACGAACCGCCTCGTGTCCGAGTCCGTCTCCGGCGCCTATCACAGCGTCTTCAAGGGCCAGGGCATGAACTTCGACGAGGTGCGCGAGTATCAGGCCGGGGACGATGTGCGGGCCATCGACTGGAATGTCACGGCCCGCATGAACCACCCCTTCATCAAGAAGTTCGTGGAGGAGCGCGAGCTGACCGTGATGCTCGTGGTGGATCTCAGCGGCTCGGGCCTGTTTGGCTCCGGGGAACAATCCAAACGCGAGCTGGCCGCCGAAATCGCCTCCGTGCTCGCCTTCTCCGCCATCCGGAACAACGACAAGGTCGGGCTGGTGCTCTTCAGCGACGAGGTGGAGAAGTTCATCCCGCCACGCAAGGGCCGCCGCCACGTGCTGCGGGTCATCCGCGAGATCCTTTTCTTCGAGCCCAAGCGGCACGGCACGGACCTGCCGGGCGCGCTGCACTTCGTCAGCCAGATGCTGCCGCACAAGTCCGTGGTCGTCGTGCTGTCGGACTTCCTCGAAGCGCGCGCCCCCATGCGCTTCGGCAGCCGGACCATGAGCATGGCCCCGCTGCCGGCCGCCGAGCCGCTCGCCCCAGCCACGCAGGTCGCCCTCCGGCAGGCGCACCGCCGCCATGACTTGGTGGCCGTGCAGATCACGGACCGCTACGAGCTGGAAATGCCCGCGCTGGGGCGTCTGGTGCTCAAGGACTCCGAGACGGGCGAAGTCATCGAGATCCACACGGGCAACGCCCGGCACCGGGCCGCGTTTGCCGAGCAGCAGCTCCTGTTTCAAGCCGCCCTGCGCCGCGCCTTCCGCACCATCGGCATCGACTCGATCCAGCTCCGCACCGACCAGCCTTACGCGGCGGTGCTGGGAAAGTTTTTTGACACGCGGGAGAAACGGAGAAGGCGGAGTTGAAAACCAGCCTTCAACAGTCCGTGGTCCACGTATCGCCCCAGCAACCGTGCCTTTACTGAAGATTGATTACCGCTCGATGACCCTCCCTCCGCTCATCCTAGCGTCCGCCTCGCCTCGCCGGGCGGAGCTGCTGCGTGAACTGCGGGTGGAGTTCGCCGTGCTGGCGAGCGCGGCGCCGGAGTCCCATCAGGACGACTTCACCGCCCGCGAGCTGTGCCTGCTCAACGCCTATCGCAAGGCGCGCGTCGTCGCCAAACAGCATCCTCAGGCGCTGGTGCTGGGCGCAGACACGCTCGTGTATTTGGGCACCAAACTTTACGGGAAGCCCGCGGATCTAGCCGATGCCCACCGCATGCTCCGGGAGCTGTCCGGCCACACCCACCAAGTGGTCACCGGTGTCTGCCTGCTGCAACTGAATCCCCATCGCAGCCGGCTGTTTGCCGAGACCACCAATGTGACTTTCAAGGAACTGGACGAGGCCACGATCGCCAGCTATCTGCGGGCCATCGAGCCGCTGGACAAGGCCGGAGCCTATGCCCTGCAAGACCGCGGTGACATGATTGTGCAGCAGGTGGAAGGCTCGTGGTCTAACGTCGTCGGGCTGCCCTTGGAGCGGCTGCGCCACGAACTGGCCCGCTGGCACCGCTCCGCTGTTTGAACCGGACTGGGCCGACGCGGGCTAAGCGCCTGTGGATTCCCGTTTGCCGGCCGGGACTTCCTCCGGCTTGTGTTCAACTCGACGATGGCGCAGGCTTCGCCCATGGCTGAAATTGTTCAATTCGT
The DNA here is from genome assembly GCA_903863315.1 of uncultured Verrucomicrobiota bacterium. Lineage (GTDB taxonomy): Bacteria > Verrucomicrobiota > Verrucomicrobiia > Limisphaerales > SXTU01 > SXTU01. The sequence continues at coordinate 4,996 of CAIPBN010000735.1, forward strand.
TCACCGTGGAGCTGCGCAGGTCACGCCCAAAATCCTTGAGGGCATTCATCGCAAGCTGCCCATGCTCAAGATTGAGTTTGCCCAGATCAACGCGCCCAAGTTTCCGCACCTCGTCGAGCAGTTGGAGTTCTTGGCCGATGTCATTGAGGATTTCGTCGAGGGCGCGGACAAGGAAGTGCCCCTGGTCGTGGTGGCGGAGGCGGCCTTCGCCCTGGCCTACGCCCATAAACAAGGTGATCTCATCCCGGACAGCAACGTCCAGTTCGGTTACGCGGACGACTCCAGCGTGGTGCGCGCCGTCCTCATGGAAAACGAGCGCGTGCTATCCGCCTACGCCAAGCGCCACCATCTGAACTGGAACAAGGTCACGGTGAAACCGTGAAGAGCACCGAACGTAATTAGTGATCAGTAATCGGCCTTCCGACCGGCCGCACACTAATTACTGACAACGAATCACTCTCCCATGCCGCTCCCCGCTGCCACGCTCTCCCAACTCCGCACGATCGTCGGCGCCGACCAGGTGCTCACGTCGAAAGAAGACCTGATCCCCTACTCCTTCGACGGCACCGCCGCGATGAGCCAGATGCCCGGCTGCGTCGTGTTCGTCACCAGCACGGAGCAAATCGCCGAGGTGCTCAAGCTTGCCAACGGCACCCAAACCCCCGTCGTCACGCGCGGTTCCGGCACCGGTTTGAGCGGTGGCAGCCTGCCCTCGCCCAGTTGCATCGTCATGTGCACCGCGCGCATGAACCGCATTCTCGAGGTGGACCGCGCGAACCTCACCATGCTCGTCGAGCCGGGCGTGACCACGCTGGCCATCGCGGACGCCGCCGCTTCCGTCGGCCTCTTCTACCCGCCCGACCCCGGCTCGATGAAGATTTCCACCATCGGCGGCAACGTGGCAGAAAACTCCGGCGGATTGCGCGGTCTCAAATACGGCATCACCCGCAACTACGTCATGGGCCTGGAAGTGGTTTTGCCCGACGGCGAAGTTCTCTGGACCGGCAACAAGTGCGTGAAGGACGTCGCGGGCTTCTCCCTGAAGGACCTCTTCGTCGGCAGCGAGGGCACGCTCGGCGTGATGACGAAGGTGTTGCTCAAGCTCATTCCCAAGCCCGCCGCGAAGAAGACGATGGTGGCCACCTTCAGCGCGATGGACGCCGCCGCGCAAACCGTCAGCGACATCATTGCCGCGCAGATCATCCCCTGCACGCTGGAGTTCCTCGACCGCACGACGATTCACTGCGTTGAGGACTTTGCGAAGGTCGGCCTGCCGCTCGACTGCGAAGCCTTGCTGCTCATGGAAACCGACGGCCACCCTGCGGCTGTCGAGGATGAGGCCGCCAAGATGGCCGAACTGGCGAAGAAGAATGGCGCGATGGAAGTGCGCATCGCCAAGGACGAGGCGGAGGCCACCAAGCTCGCCGCCGCCCGTCGCAGCGCCTTCAGCGCGCTCGCCCGGCTCGCGCCCACCACCATTCTCGAAGACGCCACCGTCCCGCGCAGCGAACTGGCCAAGATGGTCCGCTTCGTCGAGGTCATCGCGAAGAAATACAACCTGCGTGTCGGCACCTTCGGCCACATGGGCGACGGAAACCTCCACCCCACCTTCCTCACCGACGAGCGGAACAAGGAGGAGATGCACCGCGTCCACGAGGCGTTCAAGGAGATCTTCGATGAAGCCATCCGCTTGGGCGGCACCATCACCGGCGAGCACGGCATCGGCTTGGCGAAGAAAGACTTCCTTCCAAAATTCCTCGGCCCCGCCTCGCTCCGCGTTCACCGCGAACTCCGCAAGGTCCTTGACCCGCACGGCATCCTGAACCCGGGCAAGATGTTTGATTGACCGCAGTCGGGTGCGGGATTCCGCAGCCTCCTTGTTAAACTAAGAGCCTGTCTGAAAATTGGGAGGGGTTCTGTTTTCGTGGGCAAGGCCAGATGGCAAGGCGCGACGAAGGAGGATACCCGCAGCGGTCTCTGACTGAGGAGCAACGCCGCCAGGTAGGCTTCCCCACGAAAACGCTCCGGGCGGCGCAGTCTTTTGGCGCTGGCGGCGTTGGCTCGAACGTCACAGCCCGCTGCGGGGATGCTCCGGTCTCGCCGCCTTGGCCAACCCCAAAATCCCCCACCGCAGGACCCCTCCCAGTTTTCAGACAGGCTCTAAGGCTTCTGGGCCGGTAGCTGGCGAATCCACTCGCTGAACAGCTTCAAGGCGGCTTCATCCACGCGGGCCTTCGCCAAAGGCGGCATACCACCCTGCCCCACTTTCATCAGCCGTTGCATGAGAATGGATCGTTCGGGTGCGCCGGGCGCGACGATGAGCGCGTCGGGCAATCCAAATTTGTCGTGTTGCGGCGTAACACCGATCAGGCGCACCCGTTCGGGCAAGGTGGACCAACGCAGTTCCATGGCGGAGTTGCCACCGCCGGCGTCGGTGTGGCAGTGCGCGCAGTTGGCGTGCAGGTAAGAGCGGACACGCGGTTCCAAGGGACCGGTGGCATCGTAGGGGTCCGGCAGGCGGGGCATGGTCTCGGGCGGCTTGAGGAAGCGGGCGCCAAAGTCCTCGGGCGGATAAACGGGACCGTTCGGTCCGGTCGTGGGCTTGGTGATCCGTTTGCTGGCGTTGGTGAACTTGGGGATGATGAAGACGGCGAGATGTTCGAGCGTGCGGAGCTGGTTGGCTTTCATGCCGGCGTAGTCATGCTCGCGGTTCATCTGGAGCGTGTTCACCCCGAGGACATATTGCCCGGCCCGGCTGTGGCAGGTCATGCACTCGGCGCGGCTGGGGTAGTGCCAGGTTTGTCGGCGCGTGCCGCCGGGGGCGCTGGCATCCTTGATCTTGAACGTGCGATCCTCGCCCTTCGCTTCCACGAGATAAGCTTCGGTCTGGGCCTCGTTCCAACTGTAGGTGTAGCCGACCCATTCGTTCTGCTGGAGGACGAGGAAGCGCGTTTCAATCCACTGGCGTGTGGCGGGATTGCCGGCCTCGCGGTCGAGCGCGAAGCTTTTCACCAGCACGGTCTGCTCCGGGAATTTCCAGGCCCCGCCCTCGCTGAACAGGATGCGTTCCTCGCCGGGCAAGGCGATGAACCGCTCCTTGTGCGCGCCATCGGACCACAGGGGCGAGTTGACGGAATAGGGAATGAGCGCGGGCTGGACGACGTGGCCGCGCACCTGGGCAAAGAGGCCGCTCTCGCTGAGCTTCTTCGGGAAAGGCGGGCGGCGTTGGGTCTCGGGCGGCGTCGGCTCCAGTTCGAAAATGTTACCACCGTAATCAACGTAGAACATTTCCCCGTCGCGCCCTTCGCAGAAGGCCACCGGCTGGTGCGGGGTGTCGGCCAGCTCCCGGGACCAGGTCACGGTGTTGCCACGCCGGCGCAGGCCCCAAATCTTGCCCGTGCCATAGTCACCGTAAATGTAGGCACCGCGGAGATCCGCGAAGCGCCGGCCTTGATAGACCACGCCACCGGTGATCGAACGGGCCTCGGCGTGGTGATGCTCCTTGAGCGGCACGGTGAAGGGATGCGGGCCCGGCTGGCGCTGGGTGTGAAAGGGATGGCTGCCCTCGCGCACGCTCCAGCCGTAGTTCGCTCCGCGCTTGAGCACGTGGATGTATTCCCAGAGATCCTGACCGACGTCGCCGATGAGCATCGCGCCGTCCGCCGGGTCCATCGTCATGCGCCAGGGGTTGCGGAAGCCATAAGCCCACAGCTCGGCGCGAGCGTTGGGAATGTTCCAGAAGGGATTGTCCTTGGGGATGGAATACGCGCGGCCGGGATCGGGCCGTTCGAGATCGAGGCGCAACACGCCGGAGTTCAGGTCGGAAATGTTCTGCCCGGTGTTGTGCGTGTCCGAGTCGCTCGAGCCGTCGCCCGACGTGATGTAGAGCATGCCGTCGCGGCCGAAGGCCATCTCGCCGCCGTTGTGGCCGTTGGACCACCACCTGATGATCTCCAGTTCGGACGCAGCATCCGCGTGACCGAGCGGCGTGACGGTGTAGCGCAGGATGCGGTTGAACTTGTTGGTGCCACCGGAGTTTGGCCCGTGGGCGAAGACAAACACGAAGCGGTTCGTGGCAAAGCCCGGGTGGAAATGGCACGAATAGAAATCATGGTCGGCAAGCTGGAGAAACGGTTCCTGATTCGTGCTGGTCTGGTCGCGCGGGATGGCCACGATGCGCCCGCCTTGCTCGACGATCAAAAAGCGGTCGCTGCCCGCGTCGCGCCCGATGAAGGCCGGACGCTTGAACTCCTGATTCGGCCAGGCGCGCTTGGCGCGGTAGAGCAGCGGCGGCTCGGGCGAGCCAACGACCCGCGAGGTCGTCAGCAGCCGGCGCTCGGCAATGCCCACCGGCTGGCCATCATGCGACAACGTCACGCCAGACGCACGCCAGGCGGCCAGGGTCAGTGCCACAAAGCACCAGCGGAAAAGGTGGTTCATGCGCGGAACCGTAGGCGGACCAGCGGGCGCGTCAATGCCCTTCCCGGAGACCGGCACTCCGGCGAAGGCGTGGCCCGCGCCCTACTTCCGTGGCCCGCGCAGCCGGCTGATGGCCTCCCCGAGTTCGTGGAGCTTCACCCAAGCATTCGTGCCGTCCACCTTCACGGAGGTTTCGGCATCCACGCGGCCATCATTGATCCAGCGGAGCAGGACCGTCGCCGGCACGGGCCCGTATTGTTTGCCGTCGCCACCAATGATGCGGTAGTGCCGGGCCAAATCCACCACCCGCTTGAGCGCAGCCACCGGATCCACCGGCACGGGCGGGGGCTTGGCCGGAGCTGTTTGCGCAGCAGCCGCAGGCGTGGTCTCCGGGATGGCAGGCATGGCCGTGGATTCCAATCTCAACGGGGTGACCGACTCACCGATCCGCCGGCTGGCGATCTGGATTTCAGCCAGCGAAAGATTACCCGGTGACTCGGAGGCCGGCGGGACAGGTGCAGACAGGCGGGCCGCCTCGGCGACGCTTTCCGTCATGGGACTCATGCCGGCGTTGGCCGTGGCGAATACTTGATAGCCGTTGACCAGCACTTCGAGCCGGCCGGTGGCCAGATCCAGCAAGGCACCATGCACGGGCACACGCGGTCCGATGAGCGGGCTGGCCCGGACGTGCTCGACGGCCCTGAGGACATTCTGCCGCTCGCTGGCAAAGAGGCCGAAAAACTCCTGCAAGTTCTCCGGCAGCTTGGCCCGGGGAACCCCGAGGGCGTCGAACTTGCCCAACAGCTCCAACGTGCCGGTCTTGCGCACCAGGCAGTCTGAATGGCCGAGGATGAGGATCTCCTTTCCCCCCTTCACGGCGCAGGCCATCGCCAGCGAACGCAGGGTGCTGCTCATGGGGCTAGTGATGATGTTCCCGGCGTTGCGCAGCCAGATGAAGTGCGATTCCGGCACTCCCAGCGCCTCCGGCAGCCGGTGATTGAGCCGGGCGTCGATGCAGGTGAGCGCGACCAGTGGCAACGCGTCCGCGAACTCGTCCGGGATCAGCGGCGACGCGTGGCCATCGGTCGCCCGCTGGTTGGCATCGAGGATGGCATCGAAAAGGCGCATGGTGGTGGACCTAGCCGCCAGTGAATCGCAGGCCCGTCCGCGGATTCAACTGCAAAAGCCGGCCGGGCCTACTTCTTGGCCGGGGCCTTCGGGGCAGGCCCCTTGGCGCCAGCCGGTGGCTGGTTGGTGCCGCGCGGGATGGTGACGGAGAAGTTCACACGCTGCAGGCGGTCGGCTGCCGCGTGGGTCTTGTCCTGCATCGGCACAAAGGTGAGCACGCCCGGCAGGGTGATCGGGAAGACCGCCGCCGGACCGATCACCACCGGCACCTGCACGGTGAGCAAGGCCTCGTAAACCTCCACCGGCTGCGTGATGCCCGGCAGGGTTTTCTTGCCCGCCGGAAAGGAGTAGGCGACCGGATACGCGCGGGCGCTGGCATTCTGGCCCACCTGCGCAAAGGTCGGCGTGGCCTGGCGCAACAGCGGCCGGCTCGAGTGCAGGTAGTGGCCTTCCTTGATTTTGAAGCTGGCAGTGACCACGGCGTTGCTGCCCGGCAGCGCGTAGCCGGCGGTGACGGTGGCGCTCTCAAACGTCACGTAAGGGTTGGGGGCCTGCGCCTGACCTGAAACCGGGGCCAGCCACAGGAGAAACAACACGAGCGCGGGGAATTTCATAAGTAGTTGCATGTTTCGGACGCCGCTCAAACAGACTTTTGCATCGGCCAGCCGCCAGCGACCATGCCTTTGTAGCCGCCGATGAGCGAGGCGACGTTGCGGTAGCCCATCCGTTGCGCGGCATCACACGTCAGGGCCGAGCGGAAGCCGCCGCCGCAATACATGATGATCTCCGTGTCCGGGTCGGGAAACCGTTGTTCCAGATCGCGCTCCAGAATGCCCTTGCCCAGGTGCTTCGCCTCGACCGCGTGCCCGGCCTGCCATTCGGAGTCCTCGCGCACATCCAGCAACACGGCGCGCGGGTTGGCTGCCAGACGGGCGCGGGCCTGATCGAGGGTCACTTCCCGCACTGAGGCACGGGCCTCGTTGACGAGTTTCAGAAAGCCGGGCGAATGGTTCACACGGCCAAAGTAGCGGCGGCACCCGGAGGGGCAAAGTGTTTTTCCACCCACCCGCCATCCGGGGGAACTGAGCACTTGTCTTCCCTCGCGTCGGTTCCTAACGTCACGCCGTGAAATCCCCTTGGTATAAACAGCTCTTCCAGCATTCGGCGGCCAAGGATTTCCTGCTGCACCGCGAGCGCGCCGAGCAAGGCGACGCCGAGTCACAGTATCAGCTCGCCCTGCGGTTGAGCAGCGGCCACGGCACGACCGCCGACCATGCCGCCGCCGCACACTGGTATCGTCAGGCGGCCGAGCAGGGCCACGCGGACGCCCAGAACGCGCTGGGCCTCTGCTACGACGAGGGCACCGGCGTGGATCGGGATCCGGTCGAGGCCGTGAGCTGGTATCACAAGGCGGCCGAGCAGGGCGTGGCCGCCGCGCAATACAACCTGGGGCTCAGCTACCGCAAGGGCGAGGGCGTGGCGCGCAATGTCGAGGAGTCCGTGCGCTGGTTCCGGCTCGCGGCGGAGCAAGGCTACCCCGATGCGGAATACAGCCTGGGCCTCGCGTATTATCGGGGCGAGGGACTGCCGCAGGACAACGGCCGCGCGATCAAGTGGCTGCACAAGGCTGCGGACAAAGGCGAGGTCAATGCCATGCACCGACTGGCCCGCGCACTGCACAAGCACGCGGAGACCAAGGCCCAGTTCCGCGAAACGGCCAAGTGGTATCGGGCCGCCGCGGAGCAGGGCCACCCGGAAGCCATGTTCTACCTCGCGGAGCTCCACACGTTCGGCAACGGGGTGCCGGAGAACTTCGTCGAAGCCTCCACCTGGCTGCACAAGGCGGCGGCCGAGCAGCATGCCCCGTCACAATTCGAGCTTGGCCGACGATGCCTCGTCGGCCAGGGCATGCCCACGGACCCAGCGGCGGCGGTCCGCTGGTTCCAGCTCGCCGCCAACCAGGGGAACGGACCCGCGCAACTGCGCCTGGGCATGTGCTACCTGGAGGGCAAGGGCGTCACCCTGGACTTGGGCCTGGCATACAAGTGGTTCTCTCTCGCCGCCAACCAGGGCAACCGGGAGGCGGCCATCGAGCGTGACCGCATCACCGGCGCGTTGACCCGGGAACAAATGGTGGAGGCCCGGCGGCGCATCGCCGAGTTCACGGCCACCATTCCGGACTGAGCCCGCGTCTCCCGTCAGGCCGCTGGAACGGGCGGATCCAGAAGGTTCCAGATGGCGCGCGCTGCCCGGACATTTGCACCGGGAGTGCCCAAGCCCGCGATGATCTGGCCCAGCTTGGCCTGCATCGCTTGCCGCCGTGGCTCATCCTGCAACAGATCCAGCGCGGCTTTCGCCAAATTTGGCCCCGTCGCCTCCTCCTGCACGAACTCCGGAAACACGCTTTCGCCAGCGAGCAGGTTGGGCATCGCCAGATGCTTCACGGTGACAATGCGCTTCCCGATTTGGTAGGTGCTCCACGAGGTCTTGTAGAGCGCGATGGTCGGCACCTTGAAAAACGCGCACTCCATCGTGACCGTGCCGGTGGAGGCGATGGCGATGGTGGCGGAGCGGAGCGCCTCCGGCAGACCGCCCACCTGCACGTCCAGCCCGCGAAAAACCTGCCGTGCCAGATTCCGTGCCTGCGCCAGCGAAGTGACGGCGACATCAGGAAGGTTCTCCTTGTCCATCGCAAACGGCCGGCAATGCCGTGCGAACACCGGCAACAGTTGCGCCGAGGGCAGCACCACGCGGAACCCGCTGTCCACTTCCATGCCGATGCGCCGCGCCGCATCCAGCATCGGCGGCAGATGACGCACCAGTTCGGCAGGTCGGCTGCCGGGCAGCAGCACGGTGAGAAACTTATGCGGCACGGGGGGCGGTGCGGCCGGCCGCCCACGCCACTCTGCATGGCGGTCCAGCAGCGGGTGGCCAACAAACTCCACCTTTAGCTTGGGCGCGCGCTTCGCATACCAGTCCTTCTCAAACGGAAATATGGACAGCAGCAGGTCGTAGTCGTCCGCCATCTTCGTCGCACGCCCTGGACGCGATGCCCAGACCTGCGGCGAGACGTATTGCACGATGCGCGGGTTCCACTTGCCTTTGCTGCGCGCTGCCCGCTTCCGCACGGCGTGGGCGAAACGGCGGTTGAACCCGGAGAAATCCACGCAGACCAGCAGCGCCGGATGCCGTTCTTCCGCAAGGTCCAGCAGGTCGTTGAAGACGCGCCGGAACTTGCCGTAGTTCTTGATGACCTCCCACAGCCCGATGACCGCGTGCCGCGTCAGATCGACGGCCAGTTCCATGCCCGCGGCTTCGAGCTTCGAACCGCCCGCACCGAAAAAGCGCAGCACCGGCTTCGCGGGGTGACAGTGAAACTCCGCCTCCGCGCGCAGTGCCTGCACGAGTTCCGCCGCCAGCGCGTCGCCGCTTGGCTCCCCGGCAATGAACATGATTCTCGTTTCGGCCATTGCTCAGACTTGTTTTGCCGCCAGGCGCTCCGCCATCGCGTTGCCCGCCAGCCAGCCCGTAGTCCAGGCGGCCTGAAAATTGAAACCGCCCGTTATGCCGTCAATGTCCAGTAGTTCACCGGCAAAATACAAGCCGGGGCAAACCCGGCTCTGCATCGTCTTGAAATCCACTTCCGCCAACCGCACGCCGCCGCACGTCACGAACTCCTCCTTGTTCATGCTCTTGCCTGTCACCGCGAACTCTGACTCCACCAGCAGCCGCGCCAGCGACTGCGTTTGCGCCTTGTTCAACCCCGCCCACTGCGTCTGCTCCGCGACGCCCGCTGTCGCCACCAGCCGCTCCCACAACCGTGATGGCAAGCCGGCCAGCGATACATTCTGCACACGCTTCGCCCCCGTCAGCCCGCGCTGCTGCTGAGCGAGAGCGGTGATGCTGTCGAAGTTGTGCTCCGGCAGCCAGTTCACGCGCAACTTGAACTGGTAATTCACTGCCGCCAGCTCCCGCGCGCCCCACGCGGACAACCGGAGAATCCCCGGCCCGCTCAAACCCCAGTGCGTGATGAGCACCGGCCCCGTCTCCTTGAGCTTCGTCCCCGCCACGCTCACCGTCGCCCGCTCCACTGCGAGGCCGGACAAGCCTTCCAGCCGCTTGTCCGTGATGTGGAACGTGAACAGCGACGGCACCGGCGGCTCAATCGTGTGCCCAAGCGAACTTGCCAGCACATCCGCCGCCTTTGCCCCGCCCGTGGCTAGGAGCAGCGCGTCGCAATCGAGCGTCCCGCTGGCTGACAAGTGAAGTCTGAAACCTCCCTCACTCTTCCGCTCCACCCGCTCCACCCCGCAGCCCGTCCGTAACTCCACCCCTGCATCCCGCGACGCGTTCGTCAGGCAGTTGATGATGGTCTGCGACTGGTCCGTGGTCGGGAACATCCGCCCGTCCGCCTCGGTCTTCAGCACCACACCACGCGCCTCGAACCACTTCACAGTATCCGCCGCCTGAAACCGGTGAAACGCCCCGATGAGCGCCGGCCCGCCGCGCGGATACCGCTTCGCCAGCTCCTTCGGCTCGAAGCACGAATGCGTCACATTGCACCTTCCGCCACCGGAGATTTTGACCTTCTGCAGGACATTGGCCCCTCGCTCTAAAATCATGACCGAGCCCCGTCCCTGCAACGCCTCGGCACAGGTGATGGCTCCGAAGAAGCCCGCCGCGCCGCCGCCGACCACGACAACCCGTAGGTGACGACGTGAGGAGTCTCCATCTAAGTCTTCGGTGCCGGTCATAGTAGCGGACGCTTGAGGTTGCCCGCATCAGCCTGCCGCAGCTTCCCATACAGTCGCCAGAACTTCGGCCAGAAATCATCAGCCAGCGGGTGAAGTTTTGGATACCCCGGCACCACGCAGCCCGTGAACTTCCAGTCCGTCACGTTCTTCACTAGCTCCGCCTTTACTGGATTCTCCGCAATGTAGAAGCACGTTTTGGCAAACGCGCCGTGCCGACGCTGCTCGTCGCGTAGCACGCAGTCCTGCGCCTGCGGTTGAAATTGGGCCGGGGCCAGCAGCGGCTCCAGATACGTGCGGAGAAACGCCATGCCGTTGAGCTGGTCGGAGTCGAGCCGCAGGCCCATCCAGACCAAATGGATGTGGTCAGGCATGAGGCAATACATCGGACAGAGCAACCCTTCGCGCGAGGCCGCGTGCAGCATCAACTCGCGAAAGTGCAGGTGAAATTCCGGCGTCAGCCAGCCTTGCAGTCGATCAAGGGTGGTCTGTGTCCCGTGAACCACCGCGTCGCCTTGGTAGTATTCCCGAGTGAGTCGCGGGAGCTGATACGCCCGGTTCAGTGGGTCGCGGAGTTTGCCGGGAGCACTCATTGGCTGTAGGAGACGACGTGAGGAG
>CAIPBN010000736.1 GCA_903863315.1 uncultured Verrucomicrobiota bacterium
CGGAGACACGGTTTCCTGGAGCAGCGGATCCACCCAAGGCTCGGTGCCGACAAGACTGAGAAACTTGGCGTGATGAGTGAACTGTTTGACGTGGCGAAACACCGCGAGGGCCCCGCCACACTGGGTTTCCTCCCCCAGAAACCGCCCGGAGATGATGCGGTTCTTCGACGTGAGACCCTGGACCTGGAGATACGAGTAACGGTCGAAAATCGTGTCGCCCACCACCAGCACCTTCAAGTTTCTGAAGTCCTCGACCGCCTCGACGAACTGCGCGGTTGAAAGCTCTCTGGCCAGTGTCTGGCAAAAGGCCTGCACGGCCGGTTCCGTCGTTGTTTGGGGGTGGCTCATCGGTGGCTTTGAGCGTTCACCGGGAGAAGAAGTCATAAGCACTGGCCCGGCGGCCAATCTTCATGAACTTCATGTTGTAGTGCTCCGCCGCGTCGATGTCTGGGAACGCGCCGTCCTCCAAGGCCCGCCGCAGGGCTGCCACTTCCTGTCGGATGCTGCTCACCGGCTGGTAGCCCAGCACGCGCAGGATCTTCTCGGAGGAGATGTGGTAATCGCGCTTGTCGAGCGTGTCGGTAACCTTGATTTCGACGTTCAAGTCCTTGAGTTCCGCCTGTATGAGCCGGGCAATCTCGATGACCTTGAGGTTTTCAAAACCAAAGTTGAACGCGCGGCCGGCGATCAGTTTTTCGTCTACCTGGGTCAATTGCGCGTAGAGGTGGATCGCGTCGGTGATGCCGACGTTGGGACGACGCTGCTCTCCGCCATGCACGGTGATGACGCGCTTGCGCAGGGCATCCGCCGTGAGCTTGTTGACCGTGAGGTCGAATCGCTGGCGTGGCGAGTAGCCGCAGATGGTGGCCGGCCGGATGTTCACCGTGCAGAAGCCGGCCGAGTTGGCCGCGGTGACCAGCCACTCGGAAAGCATCTTGTATTTCGAGTAGAAGGTCAGCGGCTCCGGTTCGAGCCGCTCGGTGACATCCGGGTCGTTCTTGATGCCAAACACACTGCTGGAGGAGGCGTTGATGAACCGCTGCACACCCGCTGGCCGGGCCATGGCCAGCAGCATGCCCACCGCGTCAAAATTGACTTGTCGTGTGAGCACCTCGTCGATGTCGCCCGTGGGGTCGTTCGAGATCGCGGCCAGATGGATGACCGTGTCCATGCCAGCCACCGCCCGCTCGACGGTTTGCGGGTCGCGCAGGTCGCCCTCCACCAGTTCGAACCGCGGGCGGAATTCAGCAAACCGCGGGTGTTTCTCCAGCGCAGCCATGCCGGCGTGGGTGTAGAGCATGGCGTCGAGGATGCGCACGCGGTGCCCCAGTTCGAGCAGGTGCGGGGTGAGGCGGCTGCCCACGTAGCCAAAGCCGCCGGTCACGAGGATGTTGCGGGGAATCATGCGTCAGGGTTTGTGCTGGTAGTCGGCAGGTTGTTGTTTCAGTTCGGCGAGCTGGTTCTCCACCCAGGCGATGGTTTCATCCACGCCCTGATCCAGGCTGACTTGATCAGCCCAGCCCAAGGTTTGCCGGGCCTTGGTGCTGTCGAGCAGGTAGGCAGCGTCCTTGCCCGGACGGTCGCCCACGACTTCCACCACCTCGCTGAACTGGACGCCCATGCGGCTGCAGATGCGTTCCACCAGTTCGCGGATGGAGAGATAGAGCCCGGTGGAAAAATGGTAGCACTCACCGGCGGGTGCCTGCTCGGCCACGCGCAGCGTGCCCTCGGCCACATCCCGCGCGTGGATGAACGAGCGCACGGAATGACCGCCGCCGTGGAGTTGCAGCCGGCGTCCGGTTTTGATGAAGAAAATCGTCCGGGGAATGATGCGGTAGAGCTGCTGGCCTGCGCCGTAAACATTGGCCGCCCGGGTGAAGGTCACCGGGAAACGATACTGCTTGAAGAAGGTCAGCAGGTGCAGGTCGCAGGCGGCCCGGGAGGCGGCGTAGGGCGTGCTGGGGTTGAATGGCTGGCTCTCCGTCACGTTGCCGCTGCAACTGCCATAAACCTCCGGCGTGGAAACGTGGACGTATTTCTTCAGGAATGGCAGTTTGCGCAACTGCTCGTGGAGCTTCACGTTCGCCACCACATTCGTCTGATACCAATGCTCCGGATGCAGCCAGCTTTCAGCCACCATGCTCTGCGCCGCGAAATTCACCACATAAGCCGGCTGGAAATCCCGGATGGCATCCGTCATCGCCACGAGATCGTGGTTCAGGTCAAACTGACCGAAACGGAACGCCGCGCCCGCCGGCCGCTGACTGATCCAGCAATACGGCAGAAAACAACGGGCCGCCTCAGGCGAACGGCTGGTGCCAAAAACCTCGCGCCCCTGACCCAGCAAGAAATCGACGAACGAAGCCCCCGTGAAGGAATTGCTGCCGATGACGAAGATGCGTTCTGCCATGTCGTTTTTTGGCCGTTGCTCGATTGTGGGCAAGCAGCGCGATACGTTAGCCATTCCCGCTTCGTATTCAATCCCGGAATTCCCTGATCAGCGTGCCTGCATTGCCTCAAAACAAATTTTGGATTAAGTGAGGACGCGCCTGCCATGGCGCGCAGGTCGGATGGGCGAACGGTTTGGTAGCGCGCCGGGACAGTGTGCGCTAGCAACTCACTTGTTCTGCGAATAACGCTGCTTGCCGGTGAGCAAGCCGAGCGCGGTGCCGATGAAGCCGACGAAGAACAGATACACGTTGAAGAACGGAAGATAGGCCCAGGTTCGCCAAGACTTCACGCGCCACGACTCCATGTTGCTAAGGTTGCTGCCCACGAGGATCGCGAGCGCGGCGGGAATATGAAACCGCGGAATCAGCAGCAGCGGCACGAGGCAGTAGAGATACTTCGCCAGGTGGTGTGTCCAGTGGCCGGCGTAGGGGATTCGGCGCAGCCCGAAGCCCCAAGTGCGGAAGAGCGCGCCGAAGGACTCGGCCACTTGGTAGTGTTTCTTCACCAGATGCACCCAGCTCGTTTTCAGCGACTGGAAGTGATAATGAATGATCTCCACATCGCTGACGAAGACCTCGCCCTTCTGGCTCAGGCGCATGAAGAGGTCCATGTCCTCGCCGGCGAAGTGAAACTGCGCCGTGTTGTAGTAGCCGATGGACTGGAAGACATCGCGGCGGTGGAGGTCGAACTTGCCGCTGATGCCCTGGCGGATGCGCCCGATCCAGCGGGCCATCAGCACCTGGCCCCAGAAGTTGTATTGCAGGAAATTTTCCTTGGGCAGCGTCACCAAGGCCACGACCGACACGCGGCCGGGGACTTCGTGCAACTGCTTGAACATCCGTTCCAGTGCGGTCTTGTCCTCGGGCACGCAGTCCTGCTGCATGTTCAGGATGTAGTCGCCGGTGGCTTCCTTCGCGCCGAGGTTGTAATCCCAGCTCAAGGCGACATCCACGGGGTTTTTCACCAGGCGCGTGCCGGGCGGCGGGTTGTCAATGGGCTTGGGGCTGCTGTCCACAAGGATGATCTCGTGCGGGCGGAGCGTCTGGGCCTGAAGCGCGTCAATGAGCCGGGGCAGGTCGCCGGCTTTCCCGTAGATCGGGATGATGACGGAAATCTTCGGGTTCGCCGGGGCGTTGCTGCTCATGTGTCGGACCAGCACGGGCGCTGGAACGCGCGGAAATTAGCGGGTGCCGGGGGCGTGTCGAGGGGAAAGGCGAACGCCCCCTTGGGCGGCAACGAGCCTCGGGCTTCGTTCAAGGACCGCTGTTAGTTTGAGAAAAATCCATGTCCATCCGGGGACAACCGTGGTTAGAGTTTCGCCGCCGTTTATGGAATACGAAGCTGTCATCGGTCTCGAAACGCACGTCCAGCTCAAGACGAAGTCGAAGATGTGGTGCGGATGCGCCAACGCCTTCGGTGCTCCGCCCAACACCAACGTCTGCCCCGTCTGTCTCGGGATGCCCGGTGTGCTGCCCGTGCCCAACGAGGAGGCGCTGCGCCTCACGGTGCTGACCGGCCTGCTGCTGAACTGCCAGATCCCCCGGCACGCGAAGTTCGACCGGAAGAATTACTTCTATCCCGACGCTTCCAAGAACTACCAGCTCACGCAATACGACCAGCCCAGCACGGCCAACGGCCAGGTGGACTTCGAGTTCAACGGTCCCGGCTCGGTTGATGGCCTGGCGCGCGTCCGCATCACCCGCGCGCACCTGGAGGAGGACGTGGGCAAGCTGACGCACTTTGACCGGCACAGCGGTGTGGATTTCAACCGCGCGGGCGTGCCGCTGCTGGAGATCGTTTCCGAGCCGGACCTCACCAGCGCGGACATGGCCTATGCTTATCTCAATGCGTTGACCGAGATTTTGCACCAGGGCGGCATCTCGGACTGCGACATGGAAAAAGGCATGGTGCGCTGCGATGTGAACATCTCCGTGCGGCCCAAGGGCACGACGACGCTGGGCGCGAAGATTGAAATCAAGAACATGAACAGCTTCTCCGGCGTGCGCCGCGCGGCGGAGTATGAGATTGCTCGGCAGATCGAAGTGGTCTCCAAGGGCGGAAAACTCATCCAATCCACGCGTCGCTGGGATGATGTCGCGGGCATCACCGAGGAGATGCGCACGAAGGAGCACGCGCACGACTATCGTTACTTCCCAGAGCCGGACCTCATGCCGATGGCCCCGACAGAAGCATGGGTGGCGGACGTCAAGACGCGGCTGGTGGAGCTGCCGTTGGCGCGCAAACAGCGCCTCATGCGCGACTTCCAGATCCCCGCTGGTGACGCCGAGGTGTTCAAGAGCAACGTGACGCTTGGCAGCTATTTCGAAGCCGTCGCCCGGCAGGCCAAGACGCCGAAGATCGTCGCCAACTGGGTGATCAACAATCTTCAGGCGCGCCTGGCGGAGACGAACCAGAAGGAGGCCGCCGAGCAGGCTGGCATGGGCATTGAGCCGGCCGACCAGAAGCTGACGACGCTCGCGGACTTGAAGTTTTCCCCCACCGCGCTGCTGGAGCTGGTGGGGCTCGTCGAAGCGAAGACCATCAGCAGTTCCGCCGCGCAGACGGTGTTTGCGGAGATGTTCGACACCGGCAAGGCACCCGCGGTCATCGTGCAGGAGAAGGGGCTGGCGCAGGTGAGTGACACGGGGGCAATTGAGAAATTCTGCGACGACGCCATCGCCGCCAATCCGAACGCCGTGGCGGATTACCGGAACGGCAAGGTCGCCGCCCTCAATTCGCTCAAGGGCCAGGTGATGAAGCTCTCCAAGGGCAAAGCGAACCCGTCCGTCGTGGGGGAGTTGCTCGAACGAAAGCTCAAGGGCTGAGTTCAGTGGTGGCGGGGTTTCAGCCACCGCGCGGGGTTGCCGCCTTGATTTGCCCCAGCCATTCGCCGGCCTCAGTCCGCAACGTGCTGCGTTCCGGCTGGCTCAGGCCTTGCGGGTCGAAGCGCAGGCGATAATGCAAGGGCAGGAGCTGGCGAATCGGGGCGAGGGGCAGGGTGGTCAGCGGCTCGATTCGGTTCAGCCAGTCGCCGGGTGTTTCACCGATCCGCCGCTGGAGGCCCAGTTTTTCCAAGCGCCGCTCCAGCTCGTAGAATTCCGAATCCAGTCCGGGCCATTGGCCGGGCGTGCCTTCGGGAGCTAGTTCCGGATTCCGGCGTTGCCTTCGCTGGCGGGCGAGAATGCGCCAGGCGAGCAGCCCGATCATTCCCAGCAGCGCCAGCAAGAGGTAGTTTTGCCACTCGCCGGTTGCCCCGTGCCAGCGCCACTTGGAAAAGCCAAACCAGACTTGCGACCAGCGATCGGTCAGCGGCTCCCAGACGGAGGCGTTCTGATTTTCGTTGGCCACCCAATCTGGTGAGGTGGTGTCGAGGTCCACCCAGGTGGCGGTTTGATCGTTCCAATAAACACACCACGCATGGGCGTGCCGCTCGCGCACGATGAACCGCCCCGTGCCGCGCTCCGGTTCCTGCACCGACCAGCCATAAACGTAGCGGGCAGGAATGCCGGCCTGCCGCATCAGGAGCACGGTCGCGCTGGCAAAATACTCGCAGTGGCCCCGGCGGTTTTTAAGCAGGAAGTAGCCCAGCGGCGTCATGCCCTGCGGCACCATGCGCATCGAGTTGGGCAGGAAGGAGCCGTATTTGAAATTGTGCGCGAAGAACCGGTCCAGCACCTGCGCCGCCTGCGGACCTGACAAGCCTTCCAACTCCAGCTCGGTGGCGATCCGCGTGACGGCCTCCTGCTCGCGCAAGGGGACGGCCAGATCAGGCGAGACGGACTTGTCGGAACTGGGCGGAAAAGGCGGCGCGCTGTGTTCGGCACCGCGCGCGTGCTGGACCCGCAGATA
>CAIPBN010000737.1 GCA_903863315.1 uncultured Verrucomicrobiota bacterium
CCGTGAAGCGCGTGGAAAATTCGAGGCCGAACCGGGTGAGCAGCTTGTTCAGGTTCACGCACTGCAAATTGTGGTTTTCCTGATTGTCCATGATGATGAGTCCACCATCTTGCTCGGCAAGCTTGCGCAGCGTGGCCACATTCTCCGCACGCTCATCACCGCCATCGTGCGGACCGAGACATTTCAGACGAAGTGATCAAGGAGCGTTGCAGGAGGGACCAGTTTTACAACCTCTTTACACCCGCCGTCTTGACGCACGCGAGGTGAAGGCGTTCTCTAAGCCGACTGAACCAACCGGCTCACAAACTTCATCGCGCACATCGGGCCTTCACCTTGGTGGAGACCATGGTGGCCACGCTCATCATTGCGATTCTCATTTCGCTCCTGATGCCCGCGATCATGAAAGCCAAGAGCAAGGGCTTTCAGACTTTTTGCAGCAACAACCTCAAGGGCGTCGGTCTGGGGCTGATCAGCTACGCGGAATCGAACGACGGGAGATTTCCGCAGCAAGTGCCGTTTCAGCAGGGCGGTTGCGCCCCGATGGCCACCAACACCTTCCTGCCTGGTGGGATGCTGGCCCGGGACATCCGGCCGTTCATCATGGCCTCGAACAATTTTGGCAGCACAAAGATTCTCATCTGCCCGCGTGATCGGGAGCTGCGTGCCCCGACCAGCTTCGCCCAGATTCGCAGCACGAATGTGAGCTACTTCACCGCCGTGCGCCCGCGCCGGAACAACCACAACACCATCCTGTCCGGCGACAACAACATCACCTGGCTGGCCTCGGGCGGTTCTCCCTTCGGCTACCGGCCTTACTGGAGCACCAACCGCCATGAGGACAGCGGGAATCTTGTCTTCAGTGATGGGCGCGTCGAAGGTGTTCACACGGAGAAGCTTGGCCCTCTCTTCTACCGGGCCGCGCAGCCGTAGCGGCTGGGCAATTGCCACTCTTGACCGGGTCGGCTACAAGCAGGCGCATGAACCGACTCCTCCTGCTGGCCGCGCTTTCCCTGCCCTTGTCCGCTGCCGAACTGCTGCCACCGGTCGGCCTGCCGCGGCTGGAGCGCACCAACCTGCTGGTTTACCGCGATGTGGCGGGCAACGCGCTGCCGGTCAAATCCGCGAAGGACTGGGAGCGCCGCCGCGCGGAGATTGTGCGCGGCATGGAGCGGGTGATGGGCATCCTGCCCGGGGCGGCGAAACGCGGCCCGCTGGAGATGAAGATTGCGGAGGAGACGGACTGCGGCAGCTACGTTCGTCAGCTCATCACCTACCAAAGCGAACCCGGCGGCAGTGTGCCGGCCTATTTGCTCATTCCCAAGGACGTGCTGGCCGGAAAGCGGAAGGCCGCCGGCATCCTCTGCCTGCACCCGACGGAGAACACCATCGGGCACAAGGTCGTCGTGGGCCTTGGCGGGAAGCCCAACCGCCAATATGCCAGCGAACTGGCCGAGCGCGGGTTTGTCGCCCTCGCGCCGTCGTATCCGCTGCTGGCCAATTACCAGCCCGACCTCAAGGCACTGGGCTGGGAGAGCGGCACGCTCAAGGCAGTGTGGGACAATGTGCGCGGCCTGGACCTTCTGGAGTCGCTGCCGTTCGTCGATGCGAAGTCCGGCTTTGGAGCCATAGGCCACTCGCTGGGCGGTCACAACGCGGTTTACACCGGTGTGTTTGATGCCCGGATCAAGGTCATCGTTTCGAGCTGCGGGCTGGATTCCTACCTCGATTACATGAGCGGCAACCCGAAAGTCTGGGAGCCGGAGAAGGGCTGGTGCCAGACCCGTTACATGCTGAAGCTGGCGGGCTATCGCGGCCGGCTGGAGGAAATCCCGTTTGATTTCCACGAAATGGTAGGCGCGCTCGCGCCGCGTGTCTGCTTCATTGCAGCGCCAATGAAGGACTCCAACTTCAAGTGGGACAGCGTGGATCGCGTGGCCACCGCCGCTGCGTCGGTTTACCGGCTGCTGGGGAAGCCAACCCACCTGATCGTGGAGCATCCGGATTGCGATCACGACTTCCCCGAGCCGATGCGTGAAAAGGCTTACCAGCTCTTTCGCACGCATCTGAAACGGTGAGGGAGGCGCAGGAAGAGTTGGCATGCCTCGCATTTGGCCATAGAACCGGGCCGTGCCGAAAACTCCACCGCGCCGCCGCCTTGACCAGTTGCTTTCCTCCTGCGGCTACTGTAGCCGCAGCGAGGCCCGGTTGTGGGTGCGCGGCGGCCGCATCACGGTGCGCGGTCAAGTGGTGAAGGCAGCCGATGAAAAGTTTCTGCCCGAAGAAGTGCTCGTGGATGGCGAACCACTGGAATCACCCGAGGGCATCCTAGTCCTGTTCCACAAGCCGGTCGGCTGCGTCTGTTCACACGACGAACGCGAGGGCCAGCGCGTTTTCGACCTGCTGCCCGCCCGCTGGCTCAAGCGCAACCCGCCAGTCACCACCGTCGGCCGACTCGACAAGGACGCCACGGGCGCGCTCATCATCACGGACCAGGGCGAGCTCGTGCATCGCTGGACTTCGCCGAAGCACCATGTGCCAAAACTCTACGAAGTCACGGTGGACCGCGACTTGGACCCCAAACTCATCGCCCTGTTTGCCTCTGGCGAACTGCGGCTGGAGGAGGAACCCAAGCCCTGCCTGCCTGCAAAGTTGGAAATCGTCAGCGCGCGCGAAGCCCGGCTGGAGCTAATGGAAGGCAAGTATCATCAAGTTAAGCTCATGTTTGCCAGCCAGGGCTGCACGGTCACGCGCCTGCACCGCAGCCGCTTCGGAGAATTTGAACTGGGCGACTTGCCCGTTGGGCAATGGCGCAAACTGGCGCTGTAGGGCGGTCACAGACGCTGCTACAAGCTGGCTTTCGGGTGCTGCACTTCCAGCTCAATGCGGGCGCGCAGGCACGCGGGGCAAAGGCAGCCGGCATCAGCATCCGCAGGCATCGGGAGGCGAGGCAATTCCATGCACCAGCAGGTGTTCGCGGCGCAGTGGGCGAGGCACTGAAACTCCGCGCCGCACGCGGGGCAGCGCTGGTTCTCGGAATGGCGGCTCATGGGACAGTGGCCAAAGCCTCACGCAAAAGGCGGTGCGGACGCAAAGCAGTTTTCTTCAGCTTCGCCTCGGCGGCTTTCGCGGCCTTTGCGTGAGGAAGCGATTCCTTCAGAACGTCGCCGTGACGCCGACGCGGAAGTTGATGCCCGGCGCGGGGTTGTGCCGGATCGCGGGCACGAAGGGATTGTAGGTCGGGAATTGCTCGTAGAGCCGGTCGAGCAGGTTGTTGACTGCCGCGTAGGTGGTGAGGTGCTTCCACTGGTAACTCAATTTCGTGTTCACCACGGTGTAAGTATTTTGCGAGAGCGCGTTGGGCAGATCGTTGAAGCGCCGCTGGCCCGTGACATAGACCGTCTCGACGCGCCAGAGCCAGCCGGTCGCGGGACGGAAGTTCACGCCGCCGTTCAACTGCCAGTCCGGCACGAGCACCTGCTGCTGCCCGGCATACGTGCCGCGGGTGAAGTGCGCGTCCGACCACGCCGCGCTGAAATCCACCTCCACCCACTCGGCAGGGCGTGAATTCAAGGTGAGCTCCACGCCCTGCCGGAGGACGTTGGCGTTGGCGTTGCCGCCGGTCGCGGGGTCGGAGAAAATGTCGTCGTCCACCCAACTGTGATAGTAGGCGAGGCTGCCACCGAGGAGCTTGTGCTGCTGACTGCGCACACCGAACTCCACCGTGCGCGCGTTCACCGGCACGAGCGACGCGTTGCTCGCGAAGCGCGGGTCGGCGCTCACCGTGTCATTCGCGCTGGGCAGGCGGTAGGCTTGGGAAAGTGACACCCACGCCGAGGACTTCTCGGCGAACTCGTAGTTCAAGCTGCCCTTGGGACTCCATACGTTGTTCTCCTTCCCGCCGGTGAAGGCGGGAAAGGCGAACGGCACATTGAGGAACGTGCTGCGGTGGTCGAAGCGCACCCCCGCTGCAAGCGTGAGCTTGGGCAGCAGCTCCAGCGTGTCCTGCGCGAAGAAGCTCAGCGTGGACGAATCATGCACCGTGGTTCCAAACGCACTCGACTGCATGAAGTCCTGCCGCACCGCCTCGCCGCCGAAGGTGAGCGTGTTCGCGCGCTGCCACGGCTCGGTCTTCCAGTCCACTTGCAGCGTGCCGCCGTAGCTGGGTTGCACCGTCGTAACCCGGGCGAAGCCCGTGCCGAAGCCCTCATCCTTTATCGCGAAGGCCTTCGCATTCACCGTCCACGCATCCTCGAAGGTCTTGTGATAATCAATCCAGCCACGATGCAACTCCTGCTCGAACGTGAACTGCGTCGCGCCATGCTGGCGCGGGTTCGTGGCGAACTGCGCGGCGGTGAGCACGTCCGCGTTTTCGCTGTAATCGTCGTGGAACTGGTAGTTGAACGTGAAGCGGCCCGCCGGGGTGTCCACCGACGGCTTGGCCAGAAGATTCCAACCGCGATAGTTCGCGCCGTCGCGCCAGCCAGCCCACTCGTTGCGGCTGCCGGTGAAAACGTAGCTGAAGGCATTCGTGCGCCCGCTCAAGGTGAAGTTGCCTTGGTAAAAGCCAAGGTTGCCAACGCTCGCGCTCACGCTGCCGGAGAGCGGTTGGTTCGCCGCCTGCTTCGTGATGATGTTGATGACGCCCGCCGCCGCGCCCTCGCCGTAAATCGTCGATGCACCGCCGCGAATAATCTCCAGGCGTTCGATGGCGGCGAGCGGCACGGAATTCCACAGGAAGAAGCCGCCGCCCGCGTCGTTCACGCGCACCCCGTCCAGCAGGATGAGCGTGCCCGCCTTGTCGCCGTAGCCGCGCAGGCTGAACTGCGACTGCTGCCCGGCGAAGCCGACGGTGTCCAATGACGTGAAGCCCACCTGTTGCCGCAGCAGCTCCGGCAGCGTGAAGGCCGGCGATTGCGCGATGGTTTCGCGCGTGATGACGGTGACGCTCGCAGCGACCTTTTCCACTGCCACCGTTTGTTCTGGCAGACGGCTGGCCGTCACCACGACCGGGGGGATTGCCACGAGTGCGTTTGTTTGGTTGTTCTGCGCAGGGGCCTTAGCGCTGAGTGCAATCAGGAGCGAATAGAGGACAGAACGGCAGTTTCGCCAATCGCTAATCACTGAACACCGAATACTGATTACTGTTTTCATCTGGTCTTTCACTGCAAGCCCCGCGCGGGCTCTTGGGCGCGCGAAGCGGTTGGTGCTGGAGACCAGATGGGAGGCAAAAGCAAAAAGCCTTCACCTCCGCAAATTGGAGAATGAAGGCATCTCAGAATCCCGACGAAAGACAGTTCGGCAGGCTGGCCTCATCCTTCTCTTTGTCGGAGAAGCGGGCACGCGTGAGCGTGCCCTGACGAGCGCTGACAAGCCGGTATCCTGACTCCGGGCCTCAAACCTCGCTCCCGCCTTCCCGGCCTTCAGCCAGTGGCATTGGGAGTCTGTAGCCCGTCACAGTGGCGCAACCGTCCCCGGTTCTCACGGGGTTCCCTGCACTTGCGAGCGGTAATGGCGGAATTAACCGCCGACTTCAAAGAACCGGTCGCGTTTCTAGGCGTGCGATGGCTTGATGCCAAGAGGAAAGATGGCTGCGTGCCTCTGCTGGGCTCAACATTCGTCCGCCCCAATCGGGGCACTATCTGTCGCGTGCTCGGATCCTGTAGTCGTTGAAAGGCCAGGAACGAGATGGTCCGTTCTGGGAACTCGGGCCGCTTCGGTGGGTGATGGACTGGAAGTCGATGTCGCAGGTTGCATGGAAATGCACGGGACATAGTTGAAACCAAAATCCCATGCCTGTCGCTGCTCTGGATAATCCTCTCAGACTGGATACAAGGCCCACAATCATCGGGTTCGACGACTTGGGCGCTGGGGAAAAAGCGTCTCGACTTACATCATCTCGCTCTTCGTCCGCTGCTGATTCGTTGGCAACCTTTGGAAAGGTTAGCCGTTTTAGCTGGGGTAGTGTCCCGCAAATATAGGAGGTCCTATTTTAACCCGAACTCCGAAGTGGCTTGATGATTTTTGGGGATTGCTTCGTTGGCCTCAGATCAAACGGCCCGTGGGCAGCCGATCCTTTGGAGGGACCAACTTCGGTGAGGTGCAGTTGAGCCAGTCCAAGGTCGCACTCACCAGGGGGTTGTGTTTGCCCAGATCACCCCACGCGACCGTGAGTTTTATCACCATCTCGCGGCCCGTCATCCCTAGCACCACACCGCATAGGAACACCACCTCACGCAACGTCCCGGGCTGCCGATACGGCGCGTCTGGCGTGGTCTGGTGCTGGTAGAGGCCCAGCAGGTTGAAAGTGCAGAGCACCGCCAGGAAACGCGGACTCCGTCGCATAGGAGGGCTGTCGGCAGAACCCTGCGCCCGTCAGGTCGTGCTTGAGTTCCTCAATCCGCTGCTCTACGCAGTCCCGTCCGTTGTAGTCGCGCCACAGCTCACATCCTCTTTCACCGCGATTGGTCACCCAGACCCGAAAGGTGTAGCCCGGCACATCCGGCAAATGGCAGCCCACCGCGGCTTGCTCTCGCGCATGCGTTCGCGCACGACCACTAAGCGCCGCGCCTCAGTCCAGCCGAAGAGCTGCACCGTGAACTGGCCCGCATGGCGGTGCTCATCAATGTCGTTCCACGCCTTGCTCTAGGCGCACTCCCGTTGGAGGTTTTTGGTCCGCACCGCCACCACGTAGGGCAGTTCGCGCTCCTCCAGGAAATTTAGGAAGGCCCCCTCAAAGCAACCCCTGTCGACGCGCACCTTGAGCAGCTAGGCTTCTTTGGCAGAAGCGTCAGCGTCTTATGGAGGAAGGGCGCGCCACGCCCGTGTTCACTCTGCGCAGCCAGC
>CAIPBN010000738.1 GCA_903863315.1 uncultured Verrucomicrobiota bacterium
CAGCACCACCTCGTCCTGCACCACGCCGCCAAGGCCGAGGCACGGCAGCTTGCGCGCGCGGCAGCGCACCGCGATTTCACCCGGTCCCTTGCCCATCAGCGACGAGCGGTCCAAAGAACCTTCACCCGTGATGACCAAGTCCGCCGCGCGCAATTGCTCCTCCAGTTTGGCGTGCCGCGCGATGAGGGCGAAGCCCGGCTCGAGCTTCGCGCCCGCG
Organism: uncultured Verrucomicrobiota bacterium; assembly: GCA_903863315.1. Classification (GTDB taxonomy): domain Bacteria; phylum Verrucomicrobiota; class Verrucomicrobiia; order Limisphaerales; family SXTU01; genus SXTU01. Next base: position 218 of record CAIPBN010000738.1, read on the forward strand.
AACGCGCACAGCCCGAAGCCCAGCCCACCCGCCGCACCCGTGCCGGGCAGGCCCGCGAGGTCGCGGCCAAGCTGCGTCTTCACCACGTTCGCCAGCCGGCGCAGGGCGCGCTCCGCGCTGGGAAACTCCTCCGGCCGCAGGCCCTTCTGCGGCCCATACACGCGCGAGCAGCCGCGCGCACCAAGCAGCTTGTTCTGCACGTCCACGGCCACGACGAGCTGCGGGAAGAGCTTGCGGCGGCGTGGGGCGACGAGGCGGTGCAACTGTTGCAGGTGCGTCCAGCGGAACAGCTCCTCCTTCCGCCCATTGAAGAACTGCCAGCCCAGGCCGCGTGCCACTCCTGCCCCGCCGTCATTCGTCGCACTGCCACCGATGCCCACGAAACAGCGCCGCGCGCCCCGCTTCGCCGCCGCTTGCAGCACGGCGGCGAGCCCGAAGGTGTCGAGCTGGAACGGGTGGAACTGCTTCGGCGGCAGCATCGCCAGACCGATGATGTTCGCGGACTCGATGATGGCTGTTTTGGACTTCGCATCCCACCACCACACGCCTTCCAGCGGGCGATGCGCGGCGTCCACCGTCCGCACGCGTTGCAACTTCGCGCCGAGCGTCGTGCTGAGGATCTCCCCAAAGCCGTCGCCGCCGTCGCTGATGGGCAACAGCGTGAGGCGGTCCTTGGGCCGGGCCTTGCGCCAGCCGACGGCGATGGCTTCGGCGGCGGCCTGCGCGGTGAGGGTGCCCTTGAACTTGTCCGGGGCGATGAGAACGCGGAGTGACATGGCGGCAGCTTAGTGGTGGAGGCGTGCGTTGTCAGCCGCGCTATGCAGCTTTTGCTTTGGCAAGGCCTCAAGTTGACAACCAGCAGCCAGGGCCTTCTAGTGGCGGAAATTCAACCCGCCACATCTTGAAACCTCTCCGCCTCCTGTGCCTGTCCGCCCTGATCGTTCTGGGAAGTTCCACCGCCATTGCCCAACAGGGCGGCGGTGGCCTGGGCAACCTGCCCGGCGCTGAATTCGGAGCCGTGTTGACCCGGTTCCTAGGTGAACACAGCGCCTTCACGGCGTCAGTAAATTTGGGCACCAAGAGTGAACAGGGCGCTATGGTGCTGGTTCCGGCCAAACTGGCCTACCTCGGTGGGCAGGCTCGCTTTGAGATCGATGTGTCAAAAGTGGAAGGCGGCCGCATGTCGCCGCTGGTAGCCGAGCAGATCAAGGCGGCGGGCATGGCCGAAGTGGTGCTGATCACGCGGCCAGACAAGAAGCTTTCCTACATGCAGTATCCGGGCCTCAAGGCTTACGCCGAAATCCCGTTGCGAGATGAGCACAATCCCGACACCGCCAAAAAGTCGAAGGTGGAGAAAACCAAGTTGGGCGAGGCAACCCTGGCTGGTTACGCGTGCATCAAGCATCAAGTGGTGGTCACCGATGAGCAGGGGAAGACTTCCGAGGGCACCACTTGGAACGCCCGGGACCTCCGAGGATTTCCGATCGTGATCGAAACTTCCCAGAAAGGTTCAACAGTGACCCTCCTCTTCTCGGACGTGAAATTCGGCAACCCGCCCAGCTCCGCGTTCGAGCCGGCGAAGGACTACCAGAAATACGACGACGTGAAGACGATGATGCGCGAAGCGATGATGAAGCTCCTGGGCGGCGTGCCCAAGTGAGAGCGGCAGAACCAGCACTGGCTGGTGCCAAACTTTGGCGGAACAAAGGCTTGTCAATGCGGCATCCCGTGGCACTTTACGCCCACGGAACTAACCTGACTGTCATGAACAAACTCAAAATTGTAGCTTACCTGAAACCTTCCTGCGGCTGGAGCATGGGCGTGCGCGCCGTGATGAAGAAATACGACCTGCCCTTCGAGGACCGCGACATCATCAACGACCCGGCCCAGCGCCAGGAAATGATCCAGAAGAGCGGCCAGATGCTCAGCCCCTGCGTGGAGATCGACGGCCGCATGCTGCCGGACATCAGCGGCGAGGAGGTCGAGGCCTACATGCTCGCCAACGGCCTCGTGCAGCCTAACACCAAACTGCCCGACGCGCCGACCAACCAGCCCTGCGCCCACGAGATGCCCGCGGGTGCGCCAATGGCCTTCAAGCGCTGAGGCAAACTCGGTGTTCCTTTCCAGCCGCCAACCGCGAGGTCGGCGGCTTTTTCTTTTTCATACCCGACGCGAAGGAGCCCAGCCACCTACTCGTCATCCTTTGACACTTGCAACAGCTCGCCGGCCTGGGTGAGCTGATCGCTGCTGCCGAGCAAGAGTAGTTTGTCCCCCGCACGAATCTCCTCATCCGGACCGGGATTGACGTGGTTTTCGCCGTTGCGCTCGATGCCCACCACGCTGGCCCCGGTGCGGCTCCTCAGTTCCAGTTCGCGGATCAGCTTGCCGACGACCGGTGAGTGCGCCTCCACCAACACCACGCGCAGTTGGGCATGGGAAAGCAGCCGGAACAACTGCGTCGTGCTTTCCGGTCGCGTGGGGGGCGGCCGGTCGAAGGTCTCGATCAGGGCGACTTGCGCCTTGGAATGCCATTTCACAAACGCCCGCCACCACCCCCACATCACCAGCGCAACGATGACCACCAGCACCATCAGCACCTCTCGCGGCGGGAGCAGCGGCGCGCTCAACGCCAGCACCAGCAACGCCAGCGCCACGGCCCCGGCCAAAGGGATGGCCTGGGCGATGACGGCCCGGATGCTGGCCGTGCTTTCTCCGGCCGCCGCCGGCCGCACACTCACCTCGGCCAGCAGCAGGCCCAGCGCCTGAAGCTTGCGGAAGGTGGCAATGAGCAGCGGCAGCGCCAGCACCGTCGCCGCCAGCCATAAGATGGCGTGCAAGCCGATTTCCCCGCCGGGCAGGCCCGGCAGCCAGGCCGGCCGGCGCTGGGCGAGGAACGCTGCCACGATATATATGGCGGCCGTCAGCGCGAGGTTGAGCCCCATCTGCCAAAACCACTTCCGCACCATGCGGCCCACAAAGCCTGAGCGACGTCCCTCGCGCAGCCGGCCCAGCCATTCGGTATAGAGCTCCAGATAATTGGTGAGCGCGCGGGGTGCGTGCCGACTCCACCATGCGACCAGATCGTCCGACCGGCGCAACCGAATGGGCGTGGTGAACGCGGTCAGCACGGAGACGGCCACCGCGATGGGATACAGGAAGTCGCTCGTGACCTTGAGCTGCAACCCCAGCGCGGCGATGATGAAGGAGAACTCACCAATCTGCCCCAAGCCGTTGCCCACGCGCATCGAGGTCCAGTTGCTGTTTCCGGCGATGAACGTGCCAAACGCGCAGGCCACCGACTTGCCAAGCACCACCGCCAGCGTCACGACCAATATGGGCAACCAATGCCGCGCCAGCATCTGGGGATCAATCAGCAGGCCGATGGCGACGAAAAAGACCGCGCAGAATAAATCGCGCAAGGCGCTCGTGAGAATCTCAATCCGGCCAATCTCCCGCGCTTCCGCCACCACGGCCCCGATGATGAACGCCCCCAGCGCCACGCTGTAGCCGAGCTTCAGCGCCAGCAAGGACACGCCAAAACAAAGCCCCAGCACCGTCACCAGCAGCACCTCGTTGCTGCGGAACTTCGCCACCCAACCAACCAGCTTCGGCACCACCAGCAGCCCCAGCACCACCGCCACCACCAGAAAAATCGCCAGCCGTCCCAGTGTGTCCGCCACCTGCCCGGCCTGCAGCCCGCCGGTCATCGCGATGCCGGACAGCAGCGCCAGCAGCACGATGGCCAGGATGTCCTCCACAATGAGAATCCCGAAGATGAGCTGGGCAAACGGCTCCTTCTGCTGCCCGCTTTCCTGCAAGGCCTTCACGATGATCGTGGTCGAGGAAATCGAGATCATCGCCCCCAGAAAAAGCGAGTCCATCCGTGACCAGCCAAACCACTGGCCAATCTGGTAGCCCACGAGGATCATCAGCATGATTTCCAGCGGGGCGGCAATCAGCGCCGTCAAGCCGACCTTGCGCAACCGCCGGAAGCTGAACTCCAGCCCGAGCGAAAACATGAGGAAA
>CAIPBN010000739.1 GCA_903863315.1 uncultured Verrucomicrobiota bacterium
CAATCTGCGCGCGACAACGGTTCGGAGTTCATCACCCGGATCGTGCGCGGTGGCTCAAAGAAAATGGCATCAAGCTCATTTACATCCAACGAACCCAGAACAAATACCTATCAGTAGTTAAAACATCGCAGCATGCAGATGCTGCTTGCTGCCCTGGTCGCCATTCCGGCGTTTTCTGCGATCGCAGCAGCGGCCGAAAAATCAACGGCGAAGGCTGTGGTGCCGGTAGCCTACATGGCTTTGATTAACGGCCGCGATCTCGCGATGTCCTGCCCGGCGCACACTCGTTCATATCCACCAGTCGCGGTGCCCAGCGACGGCAAACTCAATCCTCCCGCAAGGAGCCAACGGTAAAACCAAGCATTCAAACCAAGGGGAAGAGCTTGGCCAGCAGCATCACCACGACCAGCCCGACCACGCCCATCACGCTCAACATGACGGTGAAGCTGCTGAGGCATTCCTTCTCGGTGAATCCGCTCATCTTGCAGATCACCCAGAAACCGCTGTCGTTCATCCACGGTCCCATCTTTGAGCCGCAGCCAATGGCCAGCGCCACCCAGACGGGATGGAAGCCCAGCAGTTCCGGCTTCGCCATGCTGCCCAGCATCCCCACGGCGGTGACCATTGCCACCGTGGCAGAGCCTTGCGCCATCCGCACCACCGCCGTCACCGCCCACGCCAGCGGCAGGACGGCGATGTTGTAGGTGGCCGACAATTCCTGCAGCCGGGTGCCGATGCCGGTTTGCTGAAGCACGCCACCGAACGCACCGCCGGCCGCGATGATCAGGATGATCAACCCCGCCTCCTCCAGCGCGATGCCGACGCCCTTGTCCATCACCTCGCCGGTCTTCTGCTTTCCCTGCCACACCACGGTGCCCAAGGCAATGAGCGCCGCGATGCCCAGCGCGATGGTCGAGTCGCCCAGCACACGGATCACATCAATCACCCACGGACAGGCGGCAAACCACTGGGCATAAAGCTGCGCGCCTCCCTTCGCGTCCAGCGGAGTGGCCGCGCTGATGAGGATGACGGGCAGGATGATGGGCATCGCCGCCAGCCAGAACGGTGGCAGTTGCTTCTCATCGCGCTGCAACAGCGCCTCGACATCGGCCAGGGAGGTCTTGACGGTGTCGCGGAGCGGGATGTCCAGCCGGCGGTTGATCCAATGCGCGTAGAGCTTGCCTGCGCCAGCAGTGATGGCGCCCACCACACAGCCACAGAGAATCATCAACCCCATGTCCACATCCAGCGCCTTCGCCACGAAGAGCGGCCCCGGCGTCGGCGGCACGAGCGAGTGCGTCATCGTCGCGCCCGCGATGATGCACAGGACATAGAGCGTGTAGTCGCGTCCGGTGCGCATCCGGGTCGCCTTCCCGAGGGGAATCATCAGCAGGAACACCGTCTCGAAGAAAACCGGAATGCCCAGCAGAAAGCCGCTCGCAAGGAACGCCAGCGGCGCGCGCTGCTCGCCCAGCACCCGCAGCGTCGAGCGCACGATGCGGTCCGCGCCGCCGCTGTCCAGCAGGCACTTGCCCACGATGGAAGCGAACGCGATCAGCACGCCGATACCTCCGACCGTCGCACCGAACTGCAACGTGACCCGCTTGATGACGGGCTGTTCCGCCACCTTCTGGGCGGCCTCGGGGGTCAGCTCCTTGCTCAGGCCGTGCTTGACGATCGCTTCCGTCGGCGTGAGCGCGGCGACGATCAACGCGCCGATCACGAGTGCCAGAAATGCGTGCAGGCGCAGGGCGAGAATGCCGCCGAGCACCACGACCATGCCGATCAAAAAAATCCAAAGCGGGTCCATAAGGATGTCCCTGTGTGGGGCTGGCGGGAGTCTCCCGGCGGGAGTTGGCGGTGTCCAGACCGGACTGCTGAACCCGGGTCACTGATTGGTGAACAGCTCCCAGTCCCCGGATTGCAGCACCAGGCGCATCGGTTTTTCCCGGGCCAGAAAGCGTGCCTGCACAAAGGCGCCCTTGAAGCCGACCACCAGCACGCGCCGTTCGCCTTGCAGCAGACGGGCATAAGCTGCGTCGTCTTTCAGCAGGCGGTCGCCCAGTCGCTCCCGGTTGCCGGGGAAGGCCAGTGGCATCCGGTGTTCCGGCAAGCCGGAGAAATACGGACGTTGCTGGGCGTTGATGGCGGGGTGCGCGTAAAAGGGCAGGCCTTGCGGAATGCGATGCCGCACCACGACCGCGTTGCCGGGTTTGAACTCCCGTTTCAGGGCCAGCGCCAGGGGCTTGAGCGTCTGATTGCTGCGGAGTTCAGTTTCCACCAGCGGAGTGAGCCGGGCGGTTGACAGCAGGCACACCGCCGCCAGTCCTGCCGCCCAGCGGGTGCACAGGGCCGCCGTCCACTTCCGGCTTTCCCAGGCCACGGCCGCGAGCATCAATCCGGCGGCGATGGGCGCGAACTTGACCCAGACTTGATCCTGGATCTTGAACGCAAACCGGCATGCCAGCGGGAAGGCCAGCAATACGAGCACGGCTCCGGTGGCCACCGCGCGCCACACAACCGGTGGGGGAGCGCTCACCGGCTCTGCTGCTGTCGAGCTGAAGATCGCTGGCCAGCGCAACGCCACCAACGCCGCCAGTGGCGGGAACAGCGGCAGGATGTAGTGCATCAGCTTGGCGCTGTTGAGCGAGAAGAGCACGAAGGTCACGCCGGCCCACACCGAGAGCAGCAGCCACCCGTCCTGCATCCGTGCATCCAGTGACCGCCAGTGGTCGCGCCGCCACAGCCAGCCCAGCAGCGGGGTCCACGGCAGGAAGCCGATGAGCAGCACGGGCACGAAAAACCAGATGGGCTGGGCGCGGTTCTTCGCCGCAGCCTCAAGCGCGTGTCCCACTACCTGTCCGCGCACCATGTAGTCGAACGAATGCGGCACGGCACCCCAGACCATCCAATACCAGGGCACGGCGAGCACCGAGAAGAGCGTTGCGCCCGCCACGGCCCCAAGGAGCAGGATGCTCAAGCGGGCCCCCGCCACTTTTCGCCGCCACCACAGCAAGGTGCCAAACGCCAGCAACGGGATGATCAGGGCAATGGGGCCTTTGGTCAGCGCCCCGCCCGCCATGGCGGCCCAGGCGGCCAGTTGCCAGCCGAAACTGCGCCGCGCAGCCAGTCCGCGCGCATCCGCAGCGGGATCGGGTTCATCCTCGCCCGCTTTCGTTGAGGGTTGAGGGATGACGTTTGAAGGGCCTTCCAGCTCGTCGAGGCTCCGCCAGCTTCGCCAGAAGAAATACATGGCCCAGGCGATGAACTGGGTGAGGAACATGTCCGTGGTGAGCATCCGGGCCATCACCCAAAAGAGCGCCGTGGTGCCCAGCAGCAAAGCACTGCCGCGCGCGGCGGCCGCACCCGCCAGCGAGCGCACCAGCAGGAACACCGCCCAGACCGTGCTCAAACCGGCCAGCGCCAGCGGCAGCCGCGCCGCCCACTCATTCACGCCGAACACCGAGAGCGAGGCCGCCACCGCCCAGTAGGTAAAGGGCGGCTTGTCCAGATGCGGCACATACCAGATGTGCGGGACCAGCCAGTTGCCGGTCTCGACCATCTCGCGGGCGATCTCGGCGTAGCGGCCTTCGTCCGGCTCATTGAGCGCACGCGTGCCGAGGAAACCGAAGGCGAGCAGCAGCAGGAAGGGCAGGAACCACCAAGGGGAGCGTTCGTTGGAGTCGGCTTGCGGCACGGCAGAGTTGTAGTGGGGCGAAGCGGGGGGAGAAAGTGATTACTAATTAGTCGTGAACGTGGCCTTGGCCGGAACTAAGCACTCAATACCAATCGCTCCTTCACCGCTCAGTTCAGCAGGTTCTCCTTGAAGAACAGGACGGTCGAGAGGAGCTGAAAATCCGCGTTTCGCTTTTTGGCGAAACCGTGCCCTTCGTCCTTGGCCATCAGATACCAGACCTTGCCGCCGGCGGTCCGGATGGCCTTGACCATCTGCTCGGACTCGGTGACCGGCACGCGCGGGTCGTTTTTTCCCTGCACGACGAAGAGCGGTTTCTTGATGCGGGCGGCATGGTTCGCGGGCGAAATCCGTTCAAGGAATTCCTTCATCTGCGGGTCGCGTTCGTCGCCGTATTCCACGCGGCGCAGATCGCGGCGGTAGTCCTGCGTGTTGTTGAGGAAGGTGACGAAATTGGAGATGCCCACCACATCCACGCCACAGCGCAGGACATTGGCATACATGATCATGCAGGCCAGGCTCATGTAGCCGCCGTAGCTGCCGCCCGTCACCGCGATGCGGTCGCGGTCCAGCTCGGGCTGGCGTGCGATCCACGCCAGCACGGCGGCGATGTCCTTCACCGAGTCCTCGCGCTTGAAGCCGTTGTCGAGCGTGAGGAAGGTCTTCCCATAGCCGGCCGAGCCGCGGACGTTGGGGTAGATGAGGGCGATGCCCAGCTCGTTGAGAAAGTAGTTGTTGCGGGCCTGGAAACCCGGGCGCGACTGGCCTTCCGGTCCGCCGTGGATGCTCACAATCACCGGCCGCGGCCCGGGAAATTTCTTCGGGTCCGGCCGGTAGGCGATGGCGCTGATGAGCACGCCGTCGAACGTGCTGAGCTTGAACAACTCCGGCTCGACGAACTCCTCGGGGTTCAACCCGCCGGTGGCGCTTTTGGTCCAGCGTTCCAGTGTGCCGGCCTTCACATCATAGGAATACACGTCCAGCGGTGACTTGGCGGAATTGAGGTTGAAGGCCAGGTCGCGCGAATTGGAATGCCATTCGAGCCCGCTCACGGTGCCGAGCGGGAGCTTGGGTTTGGGCAGCGCCTTGCCGTTCTTGGCGTCCATGAAGTTCAGCGTGCCCACGCCCGCCTCATTCGTGACGAAGGCGATGACCTTGCCATCGGGTGACTGCTCGAACTCCTCGACATCCCACGCGATGTTCGCGGTCAGGGTGGTCTGCTCGCCGTTCTTCAAGTTGATGCGGATCAACTGCTGGAACTCGGAATCATCATCCGAGCTCGCGAACACGGCCTTGCCATCCCGGCTGAAGCGGGCGTGGCCGTAGGCGACCTTGTCCTTGCCGGGGCGGGTGAGCTGCGAGCGCTTGCCCGTGCGGGCATCCACCAGGTGCAGGTGGCTTTCGTTGATGGAGATGTATTGCTGCACCAGGATGAGGTTGTCGTCCGGAGACCAGTCCAGCACCCCCCAGCCGCCGCCTGTGAGCTGCGCCAGCAGGCGGTCGGATTTCGGGTCGGCCGGGTTCATCACCCACAGATCGTTGTCCTTCCCGGTGCGGCGGGTCGAAGTGTAGGCGAGGTAGAGCGCTCCGTTGGAAAAGCGGGCTCCGGTGTTGCGCGAGGTGCCATCCGTCAACAGCGTGACGCGGCCATCTTGAAAATCCACCCGGTAAAGCTGGTAAAACTCCCCGCCGCCGGTGTCCTGCGAATAGACCGCGAAATCACCGGCCCGGGGCCGATACTGGGCGCTGCGCACCGGCTCGGAGCCGAAGGTGATCTGCTGCGGCACCCCGCCGGGCGTCTTGACCACGTGGAGCTGCGCCGTCTCCGTGGCGCGCGTGGTGATGAGCAGCTCGCGGCGGATGGGATGCCACCCCTGAAAGGCCGCCGTGCGGAATTCCAGATAACGCCCCACGTCCTGCCGCAGCTCCGGCGTGATGGCGGGCACGCCCTCGACGACGAGGTTGTCGGGCACCTGTGCGGAAACCGCGAGGGTTAGGAGGAGGACCGGGAGGCTCGGCAGCAGCTTCTTCATGATGCTGGCCAGCGGTGTAACAGAAACGCCTGCGGAGGCAAACAAGGTTTCCAGTTTCGGACAGCTTGGAATCGTCACTTGGCATTTCCCAGCCCGCCGCCTCATCCTCCGGCACATGAAGAAGTTTGCGGCGGAAGCCATCGGCACGTTCGCACTCGTGTTCGCGGGCACGGGGGCCATCATCATCAACCAAACCAGCAATGGTGCCATCACGCATGTGGGGATCGCCCTGACTTTCGGGCTGATCGTGCTGGCGATGATTTACACGCTGGGCGAGGTTTCCGGCGCGCACTTGAACCCGGCGGTGACGCTGGCCTTCTGCACGGCTGGCCGGCTGCCTTGGAGCGAGGCGCTGCCTTACCTGGCCAGCCAGGGGGCCGGGGCGTTTGCCGCCAGCGGCCTGCTCCGCTGGCTGTTTCCGCAGCACGCCACGCTCGGGGCCACCCTGCCGGCGGGAGCCCCCTTGCAGTCCTTTGTGCTCGAAGTGGTGCTCACGGCGATCCTGATGTTCGTGATTTTGAACGTCTCCACCGGGGCGAAAGAGAAAGGCATCACGGCGGGCATCGCGGTCGGTTCCATCATTGCACTGGAGGCCATGTTTGCTGGACCCATCAGTGGTGCCTCAATGAATCCGGTCCGGTCGCTGGCCCCGGCCGTCTGCTCCGGACATTGGGAGCACTTGTGGATCTACCTCCTCGCTCCGCTCGTGGGCGCTCAACTGGCCGTGCCCGCCTGCCGTTGCGTGCAGGCGGAGGGATGCTGTGGCGCGGTGAAAATGGCGTGATGCAAGATGTCTGAAACCGGGCATGGGTGCAGAATGTCCGGCTCCCCCCCCGATCAGTCCACTTGCTGCGGCGCGATGTTTCCCGGTCAGAAAATAAAAAGAGGCGGGACCGGAGTCCCGCCTCTGTCGGAAAAACATGTGGTGCGCCTGATTACTCCGCGCTGCTCTGGCGGGTGTCCTTTTCCTTCACGGCGGTGGCACCCTTGCCCACGCGCTTGCGCAGGTAGGTGAGCTTCGCCCGGCGGACGGAGCCCTGGCGCTCGACTTCAATCTTGTCCACGCGGGGGGAGTTGACGGGGAAGATGCGCTCGACACCCTCGCCGTAGCTGATGCGGCGCACGGTGAAGGACTCTTCCAAGCCCCGGCCACGCTTGCCGATGACGACGCCGCTGAAAATCTGGATGCGCTCCTTGTCGCCTTCCACAACCTTGGTGTGGACGCGGACGGAATCGCCCACGTTGAAGGGGGTCTTGTCCTTGCGGAGCTGTTCGCCGTGAATTTTGTCGAGTAGTGCCTGATTCATAAATTGTTTCGGTTTTGGCGGGGGTGTCCCCACCGGTTTTTCGTTTTGCTTTCGGAAGGCGGTCACTGACCGCCGTTACAGTTTCAAGTCTGGCCGTCGAGCAAGTCAGGCCGCCGCTGTCGGGTTCGTTCCCGGGCTTGCGTGCGCCGCCACTTTTCAATCTCCGCGTGATTGCCGGAGAGAAGCACCTCGGGAACCTTCATCCCCCGGAACTCCGCCGGCCGCGTGTATTGCGGATACTCCAGCAACCCGTGGCTGAAGGATTCATCCGTGGCGCTTTCATCATCGCCCAGCACCCCGGGCAGCAGGCGCGTCACGCAGTCCACCACCACCATCGCTGGCAGGGCGCCGTTGGTCAGCACGTAGTCCCCGATGGACAGCTCGTCCTGCACCAGCGCTTCGCGGACACGTTCGTCATAGCCTTCGTAGCTGCCGCAGATCAGCAGCAGATGCTCCTGCTGCGCCAGCTCCCGGGCGATGGCCTGGGTGAACGGCCGGCCTGCCGGGCCGAACAGAATCACCCGCGTCGTCGCGGTCTTCAATTGCTCAACTGCTTCAAAGAGCGGCTCGGGCTTCAACAGCATTCCCGGTCCGCCGCCGAATGGACGATCGTCCACCGTGCGGTGCCGGTCATGCGTGTAATCCCGCAAATTGTGGATGTGCAGGTCCAGCTTGCCTGCGGTTCGCGCGCGCTTGACGATGCTTTCGTCCAGCGGACCCGCGAACATCCCGGGGAACAAGGTGAGCACGTCGATTTTCATGCTCGCATCCGCGCGCGGTCCCCGTCGCGCGGGCCGGCGTTGCCGCCGTCAGTCTTCGATGATCTCCACGCTACAGCGCACTCCGCGCTTGGCCGCGCCCACCTGCAACAGCGAGCGGATGGCCTGAATGGTCGCCCCCTGCTTGCCGATGATTTTGCCGACATCCGTCGGGTGCAGCCGCAGCTCGAACAGGGTTTGCCCGCCCTGTTCCACCGGCGTGATTGTCACCGCGTCAGGCCGGTCCACCAGGCCTTTCACCACGTATTCCAGAAAGGCCTGCATGAAGGGCTACTTGGCTGCGGCAGCCGTGCGGCGCAGCTTCCGGAGGAAGCTGGCGACGGTGTCGCTGGGCTGCGCGCCCTGGCTGATCCAGTAATCGGCACGCTCAAGGTTGATCTTCACGTTGTCGTCCTTCTGGAGCGGCTGGTAATGGCCGATTTCCTCGATGAACTTGCCATCCCGGGGACTGCGGCCATCGGCCACGACCACCCGGAAGGCAGGCGTGTTGCGCGCGCCGACCCGCTTCAAACGTATTCTGACTGGCATAAAATTGAGCTGCTTTGCCGCCGGGTCATGCCAGTTTGGGCATAACTCGCCGCGGTCCTTTTCAAAAAGGAACGGGAGGTTAGCCATCCGGCTCGACAGGACGCAAGAACTGATTTGCGCCTTGCACTTCCCCCCGCGCTTCCCATCCTCGCCGGCATGGCTACGCCCGACCAATTGCGCGAACTCTTCCGGATGCAACAGGCCCTCAACG
>CAIPBN010000740.1 GCA_903863315.1 uncultured Verrucomicrobiota bacterium
AGGAAAATGAACGAACCGACGGGCCGGTTCGGGTCGCCGAGGCCACTACGGGCGCGACGCACGGCGTTGGCAACAGCCTGCACGGCCTGCCGCTGCCCAACCACGCGCGCAGCGAGGCGCTCCTCCATCTTTACGAGCTTCTGCCGCTCGCCTTCGAGCATCTTGGTGACGGGGATGCCCGTCCACGATGCGACGACCTTCGCGATGTCCTCCTCGGTGACTTCCTGGCGGAGCAACGGATTGCGCGTCGAGTCGGCGGACTGCTTCGCCACAGCAACGAGCTTCTTCTCCAGCTCCGGCAGCTTGCCGTATTGAATCTCCGCCGACTTCTGCAAGTTGCCTTTGCGCTGCGCCTGCTCCAGTTCCGTCTTCGCGGCATCAATCTGCGACTGAATCACGCTCACGGCATTGGTGGCGGCCTTCTCGTTTTGCCACTGCGCGGTCAGCGCACCGGAGCGTTCCTTCAAGTTAGCCAGCTCGACTTCGAGTTTCTTGAGCCGCTGCTTGCTGGCGTCGTCCTTCTCCTTCGCGAGCGAGGTGCGCTCGATTTCCAGTTGGAGAATCGCGCGGTCCAGCTTGTCGATGTCCGTGGGCTTCGAGTCCAACTCCATCTTCAGGCGCGAGGCGGACTCATCCACGAGGTCCACCGCCTTGTCCGGCAGAAAGCGGTCCGCGATGTAGCGATGGCTCAAGGTCGCCGCCGCCACGAGCGCCGTGTCCTGGATGCGCACGCCGTGGTGGACTTCGTAGCGCTCCTTCAGCCCGCGCAATATCGCGATGGTGTTCTCAACACTCGGCTCGGCGACATAGACCGGCTGGAAACGCCGCTCCAGCGCCGGGTCTTTCTCGATGTGCTTGCGATACTCGTCGAGCGTGGTCGCGCCAATGCAGCGCAACTCGCCGCGCGCGAGCTGGGGCTTGAGCATGTTCGCCGCGTCGGCGGAACCCTCGGCCTTGCCCGCGCCGACGATGGTGTGCAGCTCGTCGATGAAGAGAATGATGCGGCCCTCGGCGGAAGTGACTTCTTTCAGAAACGCCTTGAGCCGCTCCTCGAACTCGCCGCGAAACTTCGCGCCCGCCACCATCGCCGAAAGGTCCATCGCCACGACGCGCTTGTTCTTGAGCGACTCCGGCACATCGCCGTCCACGATGCGCTTGGCGAGGCCCTCCACGATGGCGGTCTTGCCCACGCCCGGCTCGCCGATGAGCACGGGATTGTTCTTCGTGCGACGCGTGAGCACCTGCATCACACGGCGGATTTCGTCGTCGCGCCCGATGACCGGGTCAATCTTCCCCTGCCGCGCGAGCGCGGTGAGGTCCTTGCCGTATTTCTCCAACGTCTGAAACTTGTCCTCCGGGTTCTGGTCGGTCACGCGCTGGTTGCCGCGCAAGTCCACGAGTGCCTTGAGCACCGCGTCGCGCGTGAGCTTGTGGGCCTTGAACAACTTCTTGAGCGGCTCACCGCCTTCCGCAAGCAGGCCGAGGAGCAGGTGCTCGGTGGAGAAGAATTCGTCCTTCAACTTGCGCGCCGCGGCCTCGGCGGCGTCAAAGGACTTCTTCAAGTTCTGCCCGAGGTAAACGTCGCTGGAGCTGGTGCCCTCCACTTTATGCCGGCGCGTCAGTTCCTTTTCCAAGTCTGCCTTCAGCACCGGCAGCGCGACGCCAAGCTTCAGGATCACCAGCGGCACTAGGCTCTCGGGCTGTTCGATGAGGGCGAGGAGCAGATGCTCGCCGTCGAGTTCCTGATGGCTGTAGCCGTGCGCAAGCCGCTGCGCGTCCTGCGACGCCTGCTGCGCCTTGGTGGTGAAGCGGTCCATGTTCATGCCTTTCAACATGCAGGAGGGATGCCACGGACAAAGCGCCGAATTTGGCTGACATCCAGCAGGTATTGGCCGGATGGAGGCCTGCCCGCCGCGTCGCCGTCGGCACAGTTGCGACGGTTTGGCGCGGAGGGGTGGGTCTAGGCGTCACCGACCAACCGAGACGCTTCCCACCGTCGGCGCAGGGCGCGACTGGTTCGCCAAGGCGCGGCGAAGCGCCTCCACCGCCGTGGCCACCTCGCGTTGCTCAGCCTCGGACAGCACGGCTCCGCCGTAGCGGACCGCACAGAAGCTGGCGGTGATTTGCCCAACCAGGTTGCGCACAAGCGGTGACTCTCCGCTCAGCGACGCGAGGAACTCTTGTGGAGTCGCGGTGACTTGGCGGTGAATGCCGTGGCGGGCGAGCAACTGCAGCATGCGTCCGTAATGGTGCGTGGCGAATTGCACCGCGACTGTTTGCGCGGCGGTCGGCTGGGGACGACGGCGGCTCCGCCAGAACCGCCAAGCAACCCAGCCCAGCCCCAAACCTCCCGCCGCACCCAAGAGCGAAGGCCCCAGCGTGCGAAGCTGCTGCGCGCCCGCTGCCAAGGTTTGAGTGGGGATTTGGAGGAGGCTTCGCTGCGCGGTGGCATCGAAGTTCACGATGTTCAGATACCAAATCACATCAATGGCATCCAGAAGGTCGGCGGGTTCCCAGCGTGGCGGTGGCAGCGAGGCGCGGGGCGTGGGGTCAAACCGCACCCAGCCTCGCTCGGGGAAGTGCGCCTCCACCCACGTATGCGCGTCCCGCAGCCGCACGTTGCGCCAGCCGGACAGCCAGTTGCGGGCTCCGGGCACGAAGCCCACGACCACGCGCGCGGGAATGCCTTCCATGCGCAGCAGCAGCGTGAGCGCAGAGGCGAACCGCTCGCAGTGCCCGCGCCGCTCGCGGAGAAGGAATTCCTCCAGGGCGTTCAGCCGCGACAACTCGGGCGCGCCCAGCTCGTAGCGGAAGGTGCTGCGCAGATGGGCTTCAAGCCGCTGGGCGCGCGCCACCGGCTCACTTACGCCAGCCAGGACCTGGGCAATCCAGTCGCGGAGCGCGGGCGAGGGGGTGGGGCATTGGAGCAGGCGTTCGCGTCGTTCAGGCGGGATCGGCACGACGGGCGGCTGAGGGTTGATCCAGTAATCGTAGAGATTGTTGCCCGAATTCCACATCGACTCGCACACCACGATGTCATGCGCGTCGCGGCCCGGTCCCCGGAAGAAGCGCCCGGCCACCCGCATCACCGGGCCGTCGGACGGCAGCGCGCGGTTGAGCATGCCGGGCTCCTTCACCCGCACGCGCCGGTGCGGGAAGTTCGCCGCGACCCAGGTGGGCGAGGCGTTGGGCAGCGGGTGCCAGGGCGCGCTGCTGCCGGCCCGCCACTGGCGGCCGTCGAACTGCTCCAACGCCAGCATGCGCAAGTAACCTACTTCGGCCGCGTCCACCTGCAGCACCAGCCGGCTGGAGCTCGCACTCCCGCTGCGGGCCGGGTCCAACACGGTATCCAGCGCCCCGGGCGCAGCCTCACCGCCCGGCAGGCGCGCGGCGAGCGGGGTGCCCAGCATGCCGCGCGGCATCAAGATGAAGACCGCTGCCATCACCGCGAAAATCGGCAGCCCCAGCCCCCAGCCCGGCTTCGGCGGCGCGGTTTCCCAAGGGGTGCCGCCAGCAAACGACTCGGCCTCCAGCTCGGCCAGGGCACGGGGCAGCAGGACGAGGGCGGCCGGCAGGATGAGCAGGAACCGATAATCGAGCACCACTGTGCAGGCGACGGCCAGTTGTCCGCTGGCGACGATAAGCGAGAAAATTTGCTCCCGATGCGCCAGCGGGCGGAGCAGTCGCAGCAATTGAAGCAGGCTGAGTCCGTGTCCCACGGCGAAATGCGCGCTGGCGCGGAACACCGGCGCCAGTTGCCACGCCAGCACGGCGCCCAGCACCATCGCGGCAATGTCGGCCGTGTCGCCCAGCCGGATGGGCCGGCGCGGCAAGGTCAGGCACGCGAGCCACAACAGCGCGTTCAAGCCGGGCATCACCGTGTCGTCCCACGACAAGCCCTGGCAGATCAGGCCCAGCAGCACGAACTGGCGGTGGGCGGACTTCATGCCACCTCCTCCAGATGTCGCCCGTGGAAGTGCCAGACGGATGCGCCCTCCAAGTCTGTGATCCCGGAGGCTTTCTTAGGCAGATACACGCTCACGCTGCGACCACGCTGTCGCAGTTCCGCCACCGCATCACGCACCGCAGGCGTGGTCTGGGTGAGCACCAGATGCACGGCGCATTTGGCAGACAACCGTCCGAGCGCGCCGGCCAGCCGGCTGGGATCGAGGCTGCGTGGCTCCGCCGGCACGCGCGCCAGTCGATTGAGCAGCGCCTGTCCGTCCGCGAACGGCGGGATGAGTTCCGGCTCCCCCGCAGCCAGGTCCAGCCACTCGACGTGATGGCCAGCGTCCAGTGCCGCGAAGGCCAGCGACCCCGCCGCGCGCACCGCGTCCTCAAAATCCTGTTCCACACCGGCCGAGCCGCAGTCCAGCACCACCGCCACGCGGCCGGACAGTTCCTCGGCGAAGGTCTTCACCATCAGCCCCTGACCTTTCGCGCTGCTGGCCCAATGGATTTGCCGGAGCGAATCGCCGGCTTGATGCGGGCGAATCCCGCTGAACTGGTCGCCCGCGCTGGTTTGCCGCTGGCCCCGGAACTTGCCGCCCACCATCACGTCAAAGCCCGCCGCCCGGGGTGGGGGCACCGGGTAAACCGCCGGATGCACCACCACTTCGCCGCGCAGCGCAAACTGCCGCGCGGCCCGCACCAGGCCGAAAGGGAACGCGGTGGTCAGCCGGACTTGGTCGTGGGGAAAGACGCCGCGGCGATGGAACTGCAGCTCGGGAACCACGCTGGTCTCAGTGCCGCCCGCCAGGCGCGTCAGCCGGAACAGGCGTCCGGCGGTGGATTCCGCAGTCACCAGCGCGACCTCCGAACCGCGCGCGTTGCGCACTTGCCAGGGATGATCCAGCCGGTGGCCTTCGACCACGTGCGCGGTTGCCGGCGCGCTCACGGCGAGCCGCCGCACCGCCCGCCAGGCGGCCACGCCGTTCACCAGGAAGCAGCCCAAGATGATGCCCGCCGGGGCCAGCAGCAGACCGGACTGCGAAGTGATGGACGCCCCGTAGAACAGCCCCACCATGCCGAGGAACAGCCAGCCGGTCGCGGTGAGGCGCAGGCTCATGCGCTTGTCACCACAGAGCGATCTCTTCCCGCAGCGGGGCCAGATCGGGATCTTCCAGCGCGAGCGCCTTGATCTCCGCCTTCTCGCCCCGGGCGATGGCCTTGAGCAGCCATTGCCGCGCCTCGGTGGGATTGCCCAGCCGGCAGGCGTAGCAGGCGAGGTTGTAGGGAATCAGGCTGGCCTCCGGGAACTTCTTCACCGCCGGCAGCAGGGCGTCGCGGGCTTCGGCCGTGCGCTGGAGCTCGTGCAGGCTGTAGCTGCGATCCACCCAACCGGACATCGCTTCCGGCGCGCTCATGACTTCCAGTTCGGCCACCCGGAGCGCCTCATCCCAGCGCTGCTCCGCCGCATGCACCCGCCACCAGGCCGCGAGCGTGTCCGGGTGAAACGCGTGCGCGGGCGACACGGCTTCCAGCTCTGCCCGCGCCTCCGCCGGGGCGTGCAGCTCGAGCCAGCCAATCGCGGCATTCACCAAGTGCCGGTCCGGATAGTCCATGTTCGCCATGCCGCAGCAATTAAGCACGCCCGGCGGGCTTGGCAAAAACCTTTTCGCCATAGCGCTCGCCGACTAGAACCTTCCCGTGCTGAGTCATGAAAGAAATGAGGGACGGAGAGCGACTGACTGTCAGGTGGTGAGGCGTCGGGCTTTCGGGCGTCAACCATGGCCGGCTGGGTGGTTGGCCGTTTGGCTATGCGTCGCCTCCCTCGGCGACGCCCGTGCCCAGTCGCCGACCAACGCCATCCTCACGCTGGCCGCGTTGCGCTCGAACCTCACCGCGCGCGTCGAACATCCGCGTTTTGCCGCCGCGCAGCTCGGGGTGAAGGTCGTCTCGCTCGACACCGGGAAGACACTCTTTGAGCACAATGCGGGCAAGCTCCTCAAGCCCGCCTCCAACGCCAAGCTCTACACGGGCGCGCTCGCGCTCGACCGCCTCGGCCCGCAGTTCCGCATCCGCACTTCCTGCTACGCCGCCGCCAGGCCGGACGCCACCGGCACGCTGGCCGGAGATTTGACCATCTTCGGTCGCGGGGATTTCTCGATGGCGGCGCGCTTCAACGGCGGGGACTACTCGAAGTCCCTGGAGCCACTCGTCAACGCGCTCGCCGCCGCCGGCATCAAACGCATCACCGGCGACCTGGTCGGCGACGAGAGTTTCTTTCGCGGTCCGCCCCACGGCAGCGCATGGACGTGGGACGACTTGAACTATTACTACGGCGCGGAAGTCTCGGCGCTCACCCACGAAGACAACGTCGTGGACCTTGTGTTCAAGCCCGCTCCCGCGCTCGGCCAGCCGGTCACGTTCACGGCCAGGCCCACGACCCAGTTTCTCCAATTCATCAACCGCACGATCACCGTGACCAACGGCGGCAAGCGCAGCCTCGAGCTCCACCGCCCGCTCGCGCAGAGCGTGGTGTATCTCCGCGGCTCGCTCCCGGCCGATGACCGGGGCTGGACCGATGCCATGACCGTGCCGCGTCCCGCACTGTGGTTTGTCACGCAGCTCCGCGAGGCCCTCGCCCGGCGGGGCATCACGATTGCGGGACAGCTCCGCACGCGGGACTGGCTCGCCGCCGAAGCCGCGCCGGTGGACTACGTGAAGCAGGTGGAAATCGCCTTCACCGAATCGCGCCCGGTGAGCGAGCTGGTCACGCAGATGATGAAGCCGTCGCAAAACCTCTATGCGCAGTTGCTGCTGCTGCAAGTGGGCGCGCGCACGCACAAGCCCGGTCAGACGACCGAGGAGGCGGGCCTGGCCGAGCTGCAGAAGTTCCTCGCCGAGGCGGGTGTGAAGCGCGGCTCCGTGCTGCTCGAAGAAGGTTCCGGCCTCTCGCGCGGCTGCCTGCTGACTCCGGACGCGACCATCCAGCTCCTCCGCCACATGGACCAGCATCCGGCCGCCGCCGCCTACCGCGCGTCGCTGCCCATCGCGGGCGTGGACGGCACCTTGAAGGCACGCTTTGCCGGCACGGCCGCCGTGCGCACCGTGCTGGCCAAGACCGGCAGCCTCCGCTACGTCAGCAGCCTTTCCGGCCACGTCACCACCGCCGCCAAGGAGCGGCTCGTCTTCGCCATCATGCTGAACAATTATTCCCCCGCCGGCGCGGACGGCTCGGGGCGGGCGGAGGTGGACGCGCTGGCCACCATGCTGGCCAGCCTGGCCCGGCCCTCCAGCCAGCCGGATTGAGCGCGCACGTCCAGTTGCGGCCTGCGGATAACTTCACGTTGTCGGTCTGGCCGTCTCTGGCTACGTTGCGCTCATGAAGTGGCTCACGCGGCAGGAGCAGACGGTGCTGCTTGCCCTGATCTTGCTGGTGTTTCTGGGACTGGCGGTGAAGACCTACCGCACGGCCACCGTGCCGCCGCCGCCCAGACAGCCCGCTGCCGCTCCCTGATATGCAACCATCGCTCAACGTCGAGGAAGTCCTGGAGGCCATCCTGGCCAAGGACACCCGCTACCACCGGGATGCCTATTACTTCGTGCGCGACGCGCTGGATGTCGCCCAGCGGAAGTTCAGCAAGGCCGCCAAGAACAAACCCGCGCACGTCAGCGGCCAGCAGTTGCTGGAAGGCATCCGGGAGCACGCCTTGGAACAGTTTGGTCCCCTGACCCTGATGGTGCTGGAGGAGTGGGGCGTCCGTCGTGGCGAAGATTTTGGCGAGATCGTCTTCAACATGGTGGAAAGCTCGCTGCTCGGTAAAACCGACAAGGACAGCCGCGAAGACTTCAAGGGCGGGTATGATTTCTTCGAGGCGTTTCGGAAGCCGTATTTGCCGAAGGGGAAGCGCGAGCCGAAAGTTTCGGATGCCTCCGCTGCGGCGAGTTGCTAGGTTTCGCCACATGAATCCCGAGCTTGCCAGTCCCAAAGCTACACCGCTCCAGCACGCCCTCGACACGGTGGACGCGCTCCCGCTCGCCGCTCAGGAGTCGCTACTGGATTTGCTGCAACGCCGGGTCGCTGCCAGCCGACGCAAGCTCATCGTGCGCGAGGTCAGGCAGGCACGCGCCGCTTACCGGGCCGGCAAGGTGAAGCGCGGAACCGCCGCTGACTTGATGGCTGAACTCCGCTCTGAATGAAACTCGTTTGGAGCGCGAAGTTCACGCGCGCGGCCAAACGGGCCATGCGCAAGAATCCCAGCCTGATGGATGACCTGTCCGCTGCCTTGGAGTTGCTGGAATCTGACCATAGCCACCCCGGCCTTCGGACGCACAAGCTGAAAGGCGAACTCGATGGCTGCTGGGCCTGTTCCGCCGGTTATGATTTGCGGCTCGTCTTCGAATTCCGCCGTCAGTCGCAGTCGCGTGAGTTGGAAATCCACCTGCTCAACGTCGGCACGCACGACGAAGTCTACTGAGCCGCCAGCCTTTCAAAACCATGTCTTCCGCCTCTCGCGCCCAGCGCGTCCCCTCCCTCCCCGCCATCCCGCCTGGCACCACCGTGACCACGCTCGACAACGGCCTGACCGTCATCCTGCGCGAGGACCGCTCTGCACCGGTCGTGTCCGCGCAGGCGTGGGCGCAGACGGGCAGCGTGCATGAAGGCCGCTGGCTCGGCGCGGGCTTGAGCCATGTGCTCGAACACATGCTCTTCAAGGGCACCGCTACACGTCCGCCGGGGCAGATTGACCGCGAGGTGCAGGACGCGGGCGGCTACATGAACGCCTACACTAGCTTCGACCGCACCGTGTATCACATCGACGCCCCGAACACCGGTGCGCGCGTCGCCGTGGACGTGCTGTGCGACATTATGCAGCACGCGACGCTGCCGGAGGACGAACTGGTGAAGGAACTCGACGTCATTCGCCGCGAGATGGACATGGGCCACGATGACCCCGGTCGCCGCGCGGGCCGCCGGCTTTTCGAGACGGCCTACACGCGCAGCCCGTATCGCTTCACCGTCATCGGCTACCGCGACATCTTCGACACACTCAAGCGCGAGGACATCGTGAGCTACTACCGCGAGCGTTACGCGCCGAACAACGTCTTCTTCCTCGTCGTGGGCGACATCGTGGCCGCCGAGGTGCTCGCGCAAATCAAGGAGGCTTGGGCCAAGACTCCTTCACGAGCGATTCCGCCGATGGTTCTCCCCGAAGAACCCA